>CAZURP010000039.1:0-10107 GCA_964623715.1 uncultured Isosphaeraceae bacterium
AGCAAGTTGATGGTTCTGATGCAGCAATCGTGACCTTGCATGGAGAATACATGGGAGCGGGCACTGGTTGGAGATTGAAGGACCACATGCTGGTTGTCATCATCTTGCGCAACAACACATCCACAACGTTCATAAAGATACTTGGCCCCAAGGCAACAGTGGACCAGCACGCTTCAGCACTTGGTCAATTTTTGGAAAATATTGTTTGGGTTGAGCCAATCGAATCAACTGAATAATTCACCTTAAAAAATTTGCAAGTATCGCTGGACCGTCTACAGTCAAAAAACTCTCCGGATGGAATTGCAAACCCTCAAGCATTGGCCCTTCGCCTTTCCAGCGAAGTCCCATGCAAACTCCATCCCGCGTCCAAGCACTCATTTGAAAATCATCTGGAATCGTCGGTGGGTCTACAACAAGTGAATGGTATCGTGTGGCTTTAAATGGGCTGGGCAAACCTGTAAAAATCCCCTTGCCATCGTGAAAAACATCTGAAGTTTTTCCATGGACTGGAAACGTATAACGAACAACTGACATTCCATACAAATCAGCAATTGCTTGATGCCCCAAACAAACGCCAAGTATGGGTATTTTACCTCGAAAATGCTGAATGAATGCACGGCTCACACCGCTCTGCTCTGGTGTGCATGGACCAGGCGAAATCAATAGTCGAGTTGGCTGTAACTCTATCGCTTCTTCAAGAGTAATGAGGTCATTCCGAACGATTTTAACTTCTCTCTGCACACCAGTTGAGACGTCAAGCTCGCCTATCCGTTGCACTAAGTTAAAGGTGAACGAATCGTAATTGTCAATCAGTAATAACACTGTGGCGAGTATACCCGAGTGTGTTCTATCGCGAGGTTAGGCGGCACGTGTTCCAGCCACGCCGTCTTGCGTAACAAGGAATAAATCACCAGAAATTGGATATGGCAATCGCTTGTAATCAGCGTTTACTCGTTCCTGCAATTTTTCAACAAATAGATCAGGTCCACACGAAATAGCCATGAACATATCCCGTGCTGGAGCGGCGACGTAAAAATTCCCTTTAAATTCAGGGGCGAGTCGTGTCCAGAGCGTGGTTAACAACAAGCGTGCTGCGTCATACCCATCTTGCATATTAAAAATTGCAGCTCGCCCACCATCACGAGCTTCAACAATTTGTAGTTTCAATTCAGGTTGGTATTTTGAGAGATTCTGACGCGCAATTATGTCAATATCATCGATTGAAACACCCCATCGAATCATTTGCTCGACAGTGATGCTAACGGTCATTCGCGGCATATCTATGACATATAATATTGCGGTTTTATTTACAAATGGTGAATACGCAACTTGCTCTTTGTCGAGTTGTTCGAAGATGGAAATTGGTTGGATGCGGGGCATGATTCGCCCTTTTGCAACCGAGAATGGCATTGGAAGAATAGCGATTTCATCACCATCTAAAAGTTGTTCAAGGAAATCCTCGACTATTTCAACTCCACGCTCAGGCGAAGCAATGACCATTCGATACAAATTATTTAGACCCAGATGTCTGCCGTCAAGATACAAATCCATTGGACCAGCAAGATGTACTTCCTTTTCAGGAAAAAATCGACGTAAAATGTATACGACTTGTTCGCTGAATGCTTCTGGTTCTCGTGGCATGTGTGTCATTGTCTTCGGTTCCTATGTCACCCCTATACTTGTTCCATTGAATACTTTCGGCTGAATATTCACCCGCATCAACCCTAACCTCTATTCCCTTATACAGAACTACGAATATTTGCAGAACTATCGGACGTTCAGCAAATCAAGCGCCTCTATCGTGGTACGCTGTACACCATGAATAGGTTCTTAGAAATACAAAATACACCCGTGGGTACAAATGCCCCGTTACTCATTATTGCAGGCCCTTGTGTCCTTGAAAATGAACAACATGCACTTAATATCGCGGATCAATTACAACAATGGTGCAATGAATCAAACGTCGGCTTTGTTTTTAAGGGTAGTTTTGATAAAGCAAACCGAACAAGCATTCATTCAAAGCGAGGTCCGGGGATTACCCAAGGTTTAGACATTCTGCTTGCTGTAAAAGAGAAATTTGGGTGCATGGTCACAACCGATATTCATGAAGCAGAGCACGCCTCTCCTGCGAGTAAAATTGCTGACATTTTACAAATCCCTGCATTTCTCTGCCGGCAGACTGACCTGCTTATTGCAGCAGCCGAGAGTGGTGCTGTCATAAATGTCAAGAAGGGCCAGTTTTTATCTCCTGACGAAATGCGAAATGTTGTCGCAAAACTCAAGGAGGCCCTTTGCGAGAAAATAATCCTTACTGAGCGCGGCACCTTCTTTGGCTACAACCGGCTCGTGAATGATTTCATCGGGCTTGGTGATTTGATGGCAATCGGACCCCCGGTTTGTTTTGACGTAACACACTCAACACAATTGCCTGGGGCAGGAAAGGGTTGCACCGCGGGTCGCCCCGACAGAGCGTTTATGCTTGCAAAAGCAGCAACTGCTGCTGGAGTAGACGCGCTCTTTTTGGAGTGCCACGAAGAGCCAGCATCGGCACCTTGCGATGCTTCCACAATGCAGCCGATGCACAAAATGGAAGAAATCATTCGCACTTGTGCGTCCATCTCTGACTCGTTACAACAATGTAAGGTTGAGAAATGACCAAGTGCGACTTTTGTGATGATCCTGCCGAATTTACTGATGTGCAAATCAAAAATGGCGTGCACACAACGAAAAACTACTGCAAACTGCATGCTGCAGAGGCGGGCTTTTCTGTCGCTCAAGTCGACCTTTCGGTTGTCTTGAACATGCCCTCTTCCAAGCTGCCAAGCACGCAAAATGAATTGAGATGCCCAGATTGCGGAATGAGTATTGCGCAATACAAAGAAACTAGCCTCCTAGGATGCCCAACTTGCTACGAAACTTTTGCTGACCAGCTAAAACATATCATTGCGAATGTTCAAGACAATCACACCCAGCACATCGGCAGAGCCCCAACGTCCGAATCCGTGGATGTCAGCAGGCACCTAGAAGTAAGAAGGTTGCTAAAACAACTTGATAAAGCTGTAACGCAAGAAAAATACGAACAAGCCGCGGACATACGTGACAAAATTCGCGCTCTTCATGATGGAGAAGAACACCTTGCACATTGATCCTGAAAAGAATTGCCCGTTTAATCGAGATGATTCGCCTTTTGGTGATGTTGTTCTGAGTAGCCGTGCTCGCCTTGCAAGAAATTTGGAAGGGTTTCCCTTCGTACACCGATCAAGCACTTCCGATTGCGAAGAAGTGACATCGCTAGTTCACCGTATCTGCGACAACCCTGAGGATAAAAACGCCCTTGAATGGATCAATCTCGATGAACTCGATGCACTCTCCACGGAGCTCTTTGTTGAAAGGCATCTCGTCTCCTCCGACTTAGCGCATGCCTCGCACCCGCGAGCAGTCGCTGTAGGAGCCGAACTTTCGCGAAGTGTCATGGTAAATGAAGAAGACCATATTCGTATTCAATCCATTCGGCCAGGACTTCAGCTTGAAGAAGCAAAAAACGATGTACTTTCCCTTGATGATAGAGTTGAAGGAGTTATCGCGTACGCGTTCGATGACCAAATTGGCTTTCTTACTGCATGCCCAACGAACGTGGGGACTGGCGCTCGCTTTAGCGTCATGTTGCACCTACCCGCACTTCGCATCATCAAAGATCTTCAGCGAGTTCGTAGTGCTTGCGAAGGCATGTCACTTGCAATCCGTGGTTACCAAGGCGAAGGCTCAAAAGCAATCGCAGACCTTTACCAGGTCAGCAATCAAGTCACACTCGGGTACACCGAGGAGCAATTGTGTTCCATCATTGCAGATGAATTCCTCCCTCCTGTCATTTCATGGGAGCGCGAAGCAAGAAAAACCATTGTTGCGAATCAGTTTGAAGAGCTCGACGACCAGACACATCGCTCACTTGGCTTGCTTCAGAGCGCACGCATGTTGCAACTGCACGAAGCGATGCAGTGCCTTGGGAATGTACGCTTAGGTATTTGCACAGGTCTTCTCGAGGGAATTGACATAAAAGCCATTAATAAACTCTTCATCGAAATTCATCCATCGCACTTACGGTGGAAATTTGGTGCCGAAACGCCAGATACTAAAATCCCAACGCTTCGCAGTGCATTCATTCGCGAGAAACTCTTCTAGTGGCTTCGAGCCGCTCACGACTTGCGCCATCTCCAACAGGTGCATTACATCTTGGGAATGCATTTTCTTTTCTTGTCACCTATGCTCTTGCAATACAAAATGAATGGGAGCTTCTCTTTCGACTTGAAGATTTAGATGGGCCTCGAAAAAAAATCGAAACAATGCAAGAATCAGAAGATATTCTTACCTGGTTGGGCATTGGTTGGCAGGGCAACGTGCTCCACCAGAGCAAAGGTCTGAAACACAGCAAGGCGGCACTAGAAACACTGATTCTTGCAAATCAATCGTATCACTGCTCAGCATCTCGTTCGCAGATAGAATCGGCAAGTTCAGCACCACACGCAGATGACGTACATGGAGTGCCGAATCAAAGGCCCCAAAATATATCATCCCACAACAAGATAGTTCCCTGCAATACAAATTGGCGTTTTGTTTCAAGCGGGTGTACGCGAAAAATGTACGATGAAATAATCGGAGAACATAGTTTTTCAAACAACGATGATTTTATTATTTGGACAAAAAACAACACCCCCTCCTACCAACTTGCAGTTGTTGTTGATGATCACCGGCAAGGCGTGACGGATGTCGTGCGCGGTAATGACTTACTTTCATCGGCGAGCAAACAAGAAGAACTGTACAGCGCACTCGGTTGGGACCACCCTCGGTGGTGGCACATTCCTCTTATCGTTGGTGAAGATGGAAATAGACTCGCGAAGCGGCATGGCGATTCAAGAATTTCATACTTCCGTGCACAAGGTGTTCCAGCAGAGCGTATCATTGGTCTTCTATCGTACTGGTGCGGAATCACACAAGAACTTTCGCCACTTTCTATGCATTCTTTCACCGAACAATTTCAGATGACGAATCTAACAGCAGAGACCATTGTTTTTTCTGCACAGGAGAAATTATGGCTACTCGATTCCTGCTAATTCTTGCCTTGAGTTTCTTCCTTGGTGGCTGTAATGCACCAGCACCTACGGTTGCGATTGTCTCTATAAAGGGTGAGACATATACACTCGAACTCGCACTCAACACACAATCTAGAGTTCAAGGAATGATGCATCGAACTTCAATAAACCCTGGCGAAGGAATGCTATTTGTCTTTCCTGACGCGACGGAACGGTCCTTCTGGATGAAAAACTGTCTGATTCCTCTTGACATCCTTTTTCTTGATTCAAGGGGGACAGTGACCGCTCTCCATGAAATGCCTGTTGAAGCTCCCAAATCCAATCAAGAGAGCGAGTTCGCGTATGAGCAACGACTCGAACATTATTGGTCTCATGGCCCTGCACGATTTGCTATTGAACTCGCCTCGGGGGAGATAAATCGATTAGGTCTACGTGTGAACGACAGAATCGCTCTAGACACCTCTCTAATGCGCTCTATAGCCCGATAATTTCTCTTTCACCCGCATAAACCTCACAACTAGCACCAACTGCACAGGTGTGACACACTCCACGTTGAGCAATGCAATCTCTTTCCCGATGAAAGAGAAGCGCAGGCAACAGGTTTGTCCGTGCACCACTAGCACGAATGACATACAGACCAACAATCCTACTACACACGAGTGAAAACCAACGAACTATTGCAGGGTCAATTGCGGATGATTTAATGTGTAAGTGGCCAAGTGGAATGCCTCCCTGCTTTTCGTTTACATCAAGTAAAGAGTGCGATGTCGCCGTTCTGTTTGCATACGAGGAACAGGAAGCGCTTGAACTTCTACCTTTAATTCTTGAACTCCAATCTTCAAATACTCCAATAGTTTTGTGCTGCGACGACAACGGTACAATTGATGATTTACTTGGGGATTTAGATATCACAAAACTTTCTAGCGATCCATCTCCAGCAACGCTGTCTGGAATACTTTTTGGGATTCTTCAAAGAAGCACACAAGTTTCGCAATTAAAAGGCCAAGTAGGTTTTGTCCGGAAATTGCATGCAGATTTGCAAGTAGACCTTGATCAATTTCAAGTGGAGTTAGAAACTGCAGCGACTATCCAACGCGAATTCATGTCCAACGAAGTGCAGGAAGTTCACGGAATTTCTTTCTCTACGCTCTGGCGACCAGCGAGTATCGTTAGTGGGGATATGTACGATATTACACAACTTGACGACGATCATGTAGCGTTCTTTATCGCTGACGCTATTGGCCATGGAATTTCAGCCGCCATGCTCGCAATGATGTTAACGCGAACGCTCTCTGCTCACCGCTACAACGACGACGGCACCTTCGCGCAACCGTCGGAGATACTCAGTCACTTAAATGCTGCACTTTTAGAACGTTCAGGCAGCCACACTCGATTTGCGACAGCGGCGTACGGGATTCTTAACTGCAAAACAAATGTACTCACTTATGCTGGAGCAGGCCACCCACCTGCACTTCTAAGCCGGTTAGTGACTCCACCAACATTGCTTGATTCGGATGGTCCATTACTGGGCGTTTTTCATACTGATGTCTTTCCGCAACAAGATGTACAACTCTCTGCTGGAGACACTCTGCTACTTTATTCAGACGGTTTTGAACACGCGCTTGGAAATGAAGCGTGTGCTGCTGGAGAACTGCCAACGTTCCTTCAGTCAATGCACGAGTTCTGCTCGGCCTCAAATGACGATGTGCTTGCATCTATAAATCAATACCTAAACAAGTCGTTGGTGCATTCTGCTGAAGACGATTTAACAATGATTTGCCTAAAAGCAAAACCCTGCTTGCATACGCTCGGGCTTGCAGCGTAACATTCCCTTTCACTAACCCTTTTGCATTTTACGGATAACTTGCACAACCGTTCGAGCAAGTATGTCTGTTTCTATATGCACGCTGTTGCCAGTGCTGAGCTTGCTCAGTGTCGTCTCTCGCAACGTGGTTGGCACAAGCGCTACTTCAAACCAATCTAACCCTACAGCAGCAATAGTGAGCGAGACCCCGTCAATAGTAATTGATCCTTTTTGCACAACAGTATCTTCGTCGATTGTGTTTTTGCTACAACGAACCCTGAGAGCCCCTTCGCCCTCTTCAGAAACATCAAGTACTCCCTCGATGCCATCGACGTGGCCTTGCACAAAATGGCCTCCAAGCAAGGAATCGGCTCGTAGGGATCTTTCGAGGTTTACTTTGTCACCGACTTCAAGGTTCCCGATATTGGTACACAGAAGCGTTTCGTGGATTACATCGAAAGAAATGGTTGTTTTATCGTTTTCCACCGAATAATCAACAACTGTGAGGCAACATCCTGAAGTGCAAATAGACTCACCAAGTTGTACTGGAGTATCCCATCCTGCACAGGAAATAACGAGCCGAACCCCGCAATCCACTTTTGTGAGTGCGAGGACGGTTGCAATTTGTTGAATAATACCTGTAAACATATCGTATACCTTACTTAGGTTGGGCTTGACGTGGAGGCAGGTCTCTTCGATACTGTCCATTTCCCGCAATACTTCGACGCGGAATTTGGAGAAAGCACCATGCGCAAGCAACTATTATTTACACAACTTATGACTTTGGCACTTGCCGCCACTGCACTTCTTGGGCAAACGTCATCAGCTCAAGATACACAAGATCGAGCAATCGCGGGCACTTCCCTGCTTGATTTACAAAAAACTGGATACAGAGTCGACTGGATTAATCAGTCGCCGACTAGTGGTCTCTACTTACCAACTGTGACAGACAGTTCGTTTTACACAATGAACAAGGATGACTACCTCTCGCGATACGACGCGAACACTGGCAAGTGGCTCTGGTCAACTCCGGTTGGAAATAACATATTTGATATGCTTAGTATTAACGAATTCGAAGACGCAGACCGCGTCACGGTTCTCTGCGATGGCGTCGTGTACAACTTCAACACACTCACTGGCTCAAGCCCGATGGGGACTGAAAGCAAACCGTTATCTCATCTTCGCTGGGTCTCCAATACTCCTGCAATCCAGAGCGACGATGCCCTCGTGTACGGTTCAAGCAAAGGCGACCTCGTTTGGCTTAATCCAGAAACGGGATCTGTCAGCCCGCGGAACAAAATTGCCAATTAAATCAACACGACTCCAGTTTCGATCTCTGCTATCCGACACCCCAATGGAAGAATGCGTAACCTCATTGTTGGAACAGCCCTCGACGGGACAATCGCCGCAATCGACCAAACCTCAAAATCAAAGTTATGGTCTTTTAAACTTACTGCTCCTGTGACAGCTACTGTCGTGACTGCAACAAATGAATCGTTAGTTAATGACGAATCATTCCCAAGGTCATCCGTGTTCATCGCTGGAGCTGACCAGTACTTACGGGCAGTTGATTTTAATACTGGAAGGCCTCGATGGCGAGTGTTAACTTCTGCAGTACTTACAGCATCCCCAGTCGTTTACGATAATGTACTTTACCAACAGATACCTGGCGAGGGACTTGCTTCCTTTGCAACATTCCCACAGGATTTTTCTGGCAAACGGCGTTGGACTGCAAACGATGTTCGTGGTAACGTCATCGCAAGGACCGCAACAGGCAGGCTTATCTGCTGGGACAAAGCAAATAGAGTTTTGCAAATTGTTGACCCACACAATGGCGGAATAACAAATACACTTGCTCTCCCGCGAGCAAAAGAAGTTATCCCAGCCGACACGTTAAACGGATCTCTTTTCATTCTCACTGAAGACGACGAAATCATTCGTCTAGCACCTTAGGTTCTATTCAATGCCACATAACGCTCCTGTGCAACGAGCTCTTCTATCCGTTAGCAACAAAGCCGGAATTGTTGAGTTTGCTCGTTCACTTTCTGAAAGAAACGTTGAAATAATTTCAACAGGTGGAACAGCGAATGCGATTTCTGATGCCGGCATCTCTGTAACAAGCGTCGACTCTTTAACAGGGTTCCCAGAGATGCTTGATGGCAGAGTGAAAACACTACACCCAGTTATTCATGGTGGTTTGCTAGGGGTTCGCGACAAGCCTTCGCATGTGACTGCGATGGAAGAATACAACATCGCGCCGATTGACCTCATTTGTATTGACCTCTACCCCTTCGAAGAGACCATCGCACGAGAGGATGTGACTCGTGCTCAAGTCATCGAACAGATTGACATTGGCGGTCCGGCGATGATTCGATCAGCGGCTAAGAATTACAAATTCGTTACCGTTGTCACAAATTCAAACCAATATGCGCTCGTGCTCGCCGACCTTGAGGCAAACAACGGTGCGACGTCGCTTACCCTCCGCGAAGACCTCTCCAGAGATGCCTTTACAAGAACAGCAGAGTACGACACGATTATCAGCCAGTGGATGGGCGGCGAATCAGCTTCTTTGCCGACGAATCTACACGTGCATGGCACACTAGATCAGACTCTACGCTACGGCGAAAATCCAAACCAAGCCGCTGCCGTGTACAGAGACAAGGCGTACGTAGGTCCGAATGTCGTAAGCGCCGAGACTATTGCAGGAAAACCACTAAGTTACAACAATTTGATGGACGCAGCCTCTGCGCTTGAGCTCGTGCAGGATTTACATACTGCGACGCAATTGCCTTCTGCAGCGATTATCAAACACGCAAATCCGTGTGGAGCCGCAGTTGCATCGACGCTGAATGATGCGATTGACTTTGCGTGGAAATGCGACCCTCTGGCGGCTTTCGGCGGTATCGTTGCGGTCTCCGAAGAAGTCACCGCCAAGAATGCACAAACCATTTCTCAAGGCGAAAAATTCCTTGAAGTGATTGTTGCCCCTTCTTTTGCGCAAGAGGTACAAGCAATACTTAGCAATCGGTGGAAAAATATTCGCCTACTCGCGACAGGAACGGAGCCAAGGCCAGCCTCATGGAATCATGTTAAATCTATCGAAGGAGGCTTCCTCGTACAAGAAAATACACCCTTGACGGCAAACCCAGAGGAGTGGGAGCATGCGGCTGGTCCTGCGCCCACCGACCAGCAGACACGTGATGCGATCATTGATTG
>CAZURP010000040.1:0-10010 GCA_964623715.1 uncultured Isosphaeraceae bacterium
CCTAGGCGGCCTCTTCCGTGAAACGACGCAAATTTCACGCAATCAAGTTCCATTCCTTGGGGACATCCCTATAATTGGTAATGCATTTCGTGGCCAGGATGACACAATTGAAAAAGAAGAAATCATTTTTTTGTTGACTCCTTCAATCATTCCAGACGAGCGTTTGTGGGAAGCGGGAAGAGATTCGCTGGACATAGTAGAGTCAGTTCGCGTCGGTGCTCGAGCTGGATTGCTTCCGTTTAGTCGTGAGCAAATAACGGCAAATTACAATAGGGATGCGCTGAATGCATACCGTGTGGGCGATTTGGACAACGCTCTCTACTGGTCAAACTTATCCTTGCGTAATACAACCGAACAACCAGAAATGATTCGGTTGAGAGAACGTATTACAAATGAAAAAGAATCCATGTGGGAACGCGACTTGATTCGCGAACTCTTACAACGAGAGACACTAGCTGTGAAAGCAAGCGCGGAGGTGCTTCAATGAATCGATGCGTACTGCTCCTTGGCGTAAGTATCCTCGTAGGTTGCGGAGGACCGACAAAACAAGGGAAAATTGCTCGTGTGAATGCACACCAACGAATGGATGTAGTGAATGCAGACCTTGCAGCGCAACAGGCGATGCAACAATTTGAGGTCGGACAACTGAACGCTGCACTAGAAACAATCGAAGCAGCAATTGCTCGGTATGAAAAAAATGCTGAATACCATTTGCTACGTGGAAGAATATTGATGGAACAGCATCGGCTTGATGCTGCAAGTAAATCGTTTGTTCGTTCAATCGAAATCAACCCTGATGTTGCCGAGCCACACTACTTTTTAGGCGTATTGCATCAGCGATGGTCGGAAGATGCACACGCGTTGTTGTGTTACAAAAAAGCGATGGAGTGCAATGGCACGCACCCGCAATATCTACTTGCGACTGCTGAATCACACGTTGCCCTTGGACAACTAGACAAAGCAATTTCTTTGTTACAAAAAGCAGGAAAAGAATTTCAACACCAACCCTCATTGACAGCCTTGCTGGGTCACATTCATCTGCGCAGCGGGAATGCAAAAGAAGCTGCAAATTATTTTGCCGATTCACGCTTGCTTGGTAACGATGACAAAGAAGTGTTGACGCTGCTTGCAACGGCGCAATTCAGATCAGGGGAATATGCAGAGTGCTTGCTAACTATTGCACAGTTACAAGAGGGTGGGGAGTTATCGTTTGCATTTCAGCGCCTTCAAGGGAAATGTTTAGCATCTACGGGTCGGACAATTCAAGGAAGAGATATTTGTTTGCAGGTAACAAGGCAAACACCAGACGACGCTGGCGCTTGGGTAGATCTTGGTTACATCGCTTGGATGATGGGCGACCACGAGCGAGTCGCTAACTGTGGCAAGAAGATAAGTGAATTGGCACCAAATCTTCGAGAAGGTCCGCTCTTTGAGGGCATCGTGGCAATGCGAAAAGGTGACTTTGCACGGGGAGAGAAGTTACTTGCAAAAGCACAGTCCGATAACACTATTGATTTGGTCGACGCACTGCTTCAAATACACGCAAAAAGCGCAAAAATGAAGGCGGAAAGTCCAATTACACAGAATATGACGGCTAATTCGGCCGAAGGTGATGCTGAGCAACACCCCGCTGAGCAGACACAGAGTCAGCCAATTGTGGGCGTTACGCAAGATTCCCCCCACGCTCCGTAGATACGTCTGCCTGCTTGGGAATAACCAAGTAAAGGCACACCGTGTTCACAAACCCAGTTTACTTCTCACTCTTAACAATCACAACACTCGCCGCAGTCGTGGCGATTGTTGTTGCATTGAAGTGGAAAGCTCGAGGTTCCTCAGCACTTGATGCAATGCAGTCAGCAAATGTTGAAGCAGAAGAAGCAAAGAGTGCTCTTGATGCAGCAAAAATTCACGAATGCATCGACCGTACGCATCGCCGTCAGGTGGAAGCCGTCTTTGATGTCTTGCGCGATGCGGTAATTGTTGTTGATGCACACGGTGAAGTATTGCACGTAAACGAAGCGGCAGCAGGCTTGCTTCGCATAGCACCCGGTGAATCAGCAGGTGTGCCACTTGTTGAAGTTGTAATAGATCACCAACTCGCAGCAACCATCGCAGATGCTCGAAGTGGACTTCCAAAAGAGGGTCGGCTCTACGAACAAGAAATAAAAAATGGCGGCGAGTCGATCGCGTACGAAGTGCATTTGCAGTCAGTGGGTCACAAAGACGAGTCTATGCACGCGGTTGTGACAGTGTTGCGTGACTTGTCACGCGAACGAGAGATTGCACGTTTAAAAAGCGACTTCGTCTCAAAAGCAAGTCATGAACTCCGCACTCCGCTCTCTTCAATTTCCGCATACATCGAAATGCTCGTAGATGGCGATGCAAAAGACGAATCAACTCGCCAAGAATTTTACGGAGTTATATCAACTGAAACGAAACGATTGCAACGGATGATTGATAACCTCTTAAACATCAGTCAAATTGAAGCTGGCTTGATGCACATCGAACGCGAGTCTGTGAATTTTGAAGAACTCGTCGCGCGTGCAGTAGTCAACATGAAACCGCAAGCAAAAGAAAAGAATCTTGAAATCCACACGCAGTTAGCGGATGTTGACTTATCAGTGATTGGTGATTGCGACATGTTGTACCAAGTTGTCGTGAACTTGCTCTCAAACGCAATAAAGTACACACCCGAAGGTGGCAGGATTACGGTGGCAGCAGACACTGATAACTTGACACGTAGTCTTCATTTTTCAGTTTCAGATACCGGCTTAGGTATTGCACCAGATCAAACAGAAAAAGTATTCGATAAGTTTTATCGAGTTGAAAATTACAGAAATGTTGCAAAGGGTACTGGGCTGGGGCTCAACCTCTGCAGGCACATCATTGAAACTCTTCACAGTGGTCAAATTGGTTTGGAATCAACTTTGGGCATGGGTTCAAAGTTTTGGTTCTCTATTCCAGCAGAACGAGGTCAGCGAAAGGCAGCATGACAACAACGCATTCAATATTAATTGTTGACGACGAAGCACACATTCTGCAAGTGCTTTCTCTTAAATTACGCAATTGTGGATATGCTATTTCCACTGCGGTAGATGGTGAAGACGCGTTGTTTCAAGCAAAAGCAAGCCCCCCGGATCTCGTGATTACAGATGTCCAGATGCCGTATATGAATGGACTGGAGCTTGCAAGCGCATTATGTGATGACAGAACGACATCCCACATCCCGGTAGTTGTTCTTACGGCTCGAGGGCATACGCTTGAAAAAAGCGACACAAATAGCCCAAACGTTCGGAAAGTTTTAAGCAAACCTTTTAGCCCGCGTGGAATTGCAGAACTCTGCGTCGCCTTGTTAGCAGATGTTCCAGCAAGAGAAACAGAAAAGCGAGATGCTGCGTGAATACGAAAAATTTTACATCCATAGCAAATAATGTTATCTCGCCATTTATGCGATTGACTCGCGATGCAGGGATGGCTGTCTTGCGCTGTGACGCAAAAGGCAAGCTTGTATCGCAAGATAAAAGTGACTGGCTCGTAGATTTGTTGAGTGCTTCTCCTCTTGTGCGACTGGCAATTACATCTAATTGCCCGACGTGGAGTTCGCAGGAAACACCTCAAGCCAGAGAAGCGTTCCAGGGCGTGTGGATTGTTCCAGTAAAAGAATCCGACCGTCGTAATAGCGGTTTCGTCATTGGTGTAATTGTCACGGACGCACTTTGCACGAGCGAATATCTGCACGCACTTTGCCAAGCGAGCGATGCTGACACAACAGTTGTGCGCGATATGTTGTTGTCGCAATCTCCTGTTGCGACTCATGATGTGCAACGTATTGCTTCTCTGTTTCAATTTGCATGGGGCGCGCAGGCATCAAGCACTGCAAATCAAAACACAATGGAATCAGTTGGGCAAGAACTCGCCGATTCCTACGAAGAAATAAATTTGCTGTACACAATTACTGGGAGTATGCACTCAGTTAACCATCCGAAACGATTCGTTGAACTCGCATGCAATGAACTATTACAAACATTGCCCTACCAATGGGTTGGTGTACAATTACGTATTGGCGATCGACTTCCTCGGATTGGGAGCGAGCTCGTTTTCGCCGGCAATGCGCCGACGGGTATTTCAGGCATAGTTCGGTCAGTTGCAAATGACATTGAAACATCCCCAATCATTTCTAAAAGTGATGATGTGGTTACATCCCGACTTGGTCAAGCAACAGTTATTGAGCCAATTGTCAGCGATGGCAAGGTTCTGGGTGTCCTTGTCGCTGCAAATAAGCAGGGAAATGATCAAGAAGCATCCTCAGTGGATATTAAATTATTGTCCGCAACCGCTTCGCAACTCGCTATATTTCTTGAAAATGCGCTGTTGTACGAAGATTTAAGCGCTACGTTCCTTGGAACGCTCGAAGCATTAACTGCTTCAATTGATGCGAAAGATACGTACACCTGTGGTCATTCTCAACGGGTGGCATTACTTACCGCACAACTCGCAGAAAAGGCCGGACTAGACGCAGATCAAGTGGATCGCTTTCGAATAGCGGGACTCGTGCACGACATCGGCAAGATAGGCGTGTCCGAGCGAGTACTTGCAAAGAAGGGCGGTTTGACTGGCGCGGAGTTTGCGGAAATCCAAAAGCATCCCGAAATCGGCGCAAAAATTCTCAAAGACATCCCTCAGATGGAGGATATTCTTGGTGGAGTTCTCCACCATCACGAAAAGTATGCTGGAGGCGGCTATCCGGACGGCATAGCCGGTAACGATATCCCTCTTGTTGCTCGGATGATATCGCTTGCGGATACATTTGATGCGATGTCATCGAGTCGAACATATAGAAATGCGCTGAGTAGAGATGCTGTTCTTGACGAGATGAAACGAGTTGTCGGTTCGCAGTTTGATCCTGAACTAGCGAAACTCTTCTTCAAACTAGATTTCTCTCACTGGGAAAAATTAATTGTCGAACATCAAGCATGGGGTCCTATAACTCGAGGAGGGAAAGCGGCATGAATGTAACTTCAGAAACGCACATAGCGGCAACAGTTCTTTGCATAAAAGGTGATTTAACAACGGATGACGCAGATGGTTTCCAACGAAGCGTCCGAGAAAAAGTCAATAATTTCAACACAAATGTTATCATTAATTGCACAGATCTTGGGTTAATCGACTCAATTGGGCTTGAGTCGCTCCTATGGCTATCCGATGAACTCAACAAGGCAGGAAACAAACTTCGCTTTGCTGCCGTTCCCTCGGCAGTGGCACGCATTTTTGAGTTAACACGGCTATCTCGAGTATTTAGTTGCCACAAAACTGTTGAACAATCAGCACGGAGCTTTGCATAAAACAAGTATGAATTCTAAGCAAGACAACATGACACCTGCTCTTTCTGCCCAGGCACCACTTGGTCAGTTACTGATGCGTCGTGGAGTTTTGTCGCAAGAGCAACTTGATTGTGCACTGGAACAACAACGGAAATGCGATGAACGCAAGTTGATTGGCGAAGTGCTTGTTGAAATGGGTTTGGCTGATGATAAAATCGTTCTTGAAACTCTCGCAGAGGCGTACGGAATTCCGTTCGCTTCTGATACTGCTCGACTCGCAGATCCAAAAGTAATTGAAGTATTACCCCGTGAATTCCTTGAGGAACACGGTGTGCTTCCGATGTTTCTTGTCCGTGGCGTACTGACCGTTGCAGTCAGCGAGCCGGCGAATTTGTATTTGCTTGAAGAAATAGAACGTCGGACTGGCCACCGTGCACAAATAGTTGCTGCAACTGCAGATGATATCGAAGCCGCGCACAAATCTTATCTGCCTGCAGCAAATGTATTTGTTATTGATGAAATTTACGAAGATATCGATGATCACGATTTTGCGGTTATCGAACAAGTTACTACGGAACTTGCAGACCTCGAAGAAGATGCAGGTCACGGACCTGTCGTTAAACTTGTAAACTTTTTAATTTACTCTGCAGTGCAAGACGGCGCATCAGACATTCACATTGAGCCAGACGACCACGCACTTCGAGTGCGTTACCGTGTGGACGGAAAACTTTACGAGAAAATTCAACCGCCATATAAAATGCAACAAGCAATTGCTAGCCGTATAAAAATTATGGCAAACCTTGATATTTCAGAACGTAGATTGCCCCAAGATGGCGATTTTAATGTGATGATGGACGGACGCCCTATCGATCTTCGTGTTTCAACAATGCCAAGCAAATATGGCGAAATAGTTGTCTTGCGAATTATTGACAGTAAGAACAACCGACTGTCTCTTGACAGTTTAGGGTTCAACGAACAGATGCTCGCAGATTGGAAGAGCGTGGTTGAACAACCAAATGGTGTTGTGCTTGTGACAGGCCCAACGGGCTCAGGCAAGTCAACGACGTTGTATTCAGTACTTTCACAACTTGACACTGACGAAATTAATGTCGCAACTATCGAAGATCCTATCGAGGCGCAAATTAGAGGGATTAATCAATCACAAATAAATGAACGCGCGGGCTTTACTTTCTCTTCTGCTTTGCGTTCGATGCTTCGCCAAGACCCTGATGTTTTGATGGTTGGCGAAGTGCGGGACCCGGATACCGCTGCAATCGTTTCACAAGCCGCATTGACAGGACACCTTGTCTTCTCGACGCTGCATACAAACGATTCGATAAGCGCGATTACTCGTCTGGTTAACTTAGGAATTGAACCATACCTCGTAGCCGCGACTGTACGTGGCGTCCTCGCACAACGACTTGTACGTAAGATTTGCCCTCACTGCAAGACTGCTTGGGAAGGTGACGATGCAATTCGCGACGCGTGTGGTGGTGGCGAATTCTTCATGGGTTCCGGTTGCAACCGATGTCGTGGCACAGGATTTGCTGGGAGAATTGGCATTTTTGAATTGCTCGTGCCGACCATTGAATTGCTCGAAGCAATTGGCAGGGGCGCGTCTCTGCAAGAACTTCGTAAGCTTACAAATCACGCAACGCTTCGTGTTGACGGACTTGAAAAAGTTGCAAAAGGACTCACAACTCCTGAAGAAGTGCTCTGTGCGACAAGGAGTGTTGCAGGGTGAGTGGCATGAATACATTGTTAGCGAAAGAAACATACGCTTGGAAAGCGCGTGATATTCACGGTCGTGAATTAACGGGCTCTCAAGTTGCGACGAACGAAGATGAAGTTGCTAGCACACTGAGAACGCAGGGTTTATTTATCACTGCGATTGACTCCGAGCCACTTTTAAAAGCTGAGGCCGTAGTCAAAGACGATTTCATGACTGTAATTGCGCAAAACCGAGTGAAACAAGATGATATTATTGCATTTTGCCAGCAACTCGCAGTCATGCTTGAAACAGGTGTCCCGCTTTCCGAATCACTTGAATCGCTTGCGAAGCAAACAAAACAAAAAGAATTTCGAGAGGTGTTACATGGGATTCACGATGACGTCTGCGGTGGTGAGGCGCTGTCAACAGCACTTGCACGCAGGAGGCGTGTTTTTCCGCGCATCGTTGTTAGTTTAGTACGCGCCTCGGAATTATCTGGCACGTTACCAATGATGCTCGAGCGAGTCGCAAGTTACTTGGCACGAGAACGCAAAACAATGCGCGAAGTAAAAGGCGCAATGACGTATCCGATGATTATGGGTTTCACTGCAGTTGTTGTTACATCGCTTATCGTTACATTTGTACTTCCACGTTTTGCGAAAATATATGAAATGCGCTCGGCGACCTTGCCAATGCCAACGAAAATATTAATGAGTATTAGCGATGGATTGCTTGGTACATGGATGTATTGGATCCCAGCGCTTGTCGCAATCATTATTACAGCAGTGCTTTGGCACAGAATGCCAAGTGGTAGAAGTTTCTTTGATTGGCTTAAACTTAAAACACCTGTTGTTGGGCCGATGTTTAGCCAACTCTACACAACACGTGCTTCGCGAACACTTTCTACGTTGCTTGCAGCTGGAGTAGGGGTCCTTGATGCAATCGGTATATGCCGTGATGTAACAAACAACGTACAGTTTGACCGACTCTGGACAGAGATGGAAAACGATGTGCGCAATGGTCATCCAATTAGTGATGCGGTCTTTGAATCAAAGTACGTTCCTTCGTATGTTGCATCGATGATGGCTTCAGGCGAGCGGTCAGGCAAACTTCCTGCGGTGATGGATCGTGTTGCAAGCTTTACTGATGAAGAACTTGAATCACGCGTTAAAAGCGTGAGTGCTATGATTGAACCATTGATGATTCTCGTCATGGGTGGTGTTGTTGGTGGTGTTGCGATTGCAATGCTCTTGCCAATCTTCAGCATGTCTAAAGTCATCTCAGGTGTGTGATTCACATTCGGGAAAGCAAAAACCTCTCTAATCCACCCAGCGAAAGCCGCAAAACTGTCCTAAATACTAGGACCACCTCCGAGCGTTTGTTTTTGATTCGGTTGAGCCATGCGAAGTAGATGGCGACCTCAATGGCGATGGTGTTGTTGACGTCGACGATCTACTGTTGTTTCAACAATATTGGGGGACCACTGGGCCTGAGGGTGATATTAATGGCGATGGCATCGTAGACATTAATGACTTGTTAGAACTTCTCTTGAACTGTGGTGTGACTTGGCCTTAATTTTTGAATGAAATTGTTAGATTATTTGACTCGGAGTCATCTCGAAAAACCGCAGTTGTAAGAAAAAAAGTAGTTTTTTGCTGGAGTTGTAAAAACCACTTGTAAAATATCGGGTTCACAAATTTATCTTAAAATTTGTGTTTTTTAGTGGCTATCTACAAAAAGGTATATATACTAATGAATATATGGATAATTCTTGAGCACCGAAGTGTTGAGAAAAGGATAAAGAAGATTGCTCGTGAGATACTGGCTCGATATATGGTTTGGAAGGGTGTAGTCGAATCCGAAGGCCCGGACGGTCTTTTACGGATGAATGGATTTAGAGACAAAGCACTCAAGGGTGTCTGGAAAGGGCATCGATCATCACGGCTTGGTTTGAAATGGCGTGTGATTTACCGAATCGATAAAGGTGTTTTGCGAGTGTATGTATTAGAATTGATTGCGGACAAATATTAGGGATTAGGAAATCAAATGAAATACAACGAAAAAGATTTTGTTCCAGCGAAGAAGAGATTACATATTACGAATGGTGAGCGGTTGCGTCACTTGCGTGAACTGCAGGAACATTCCCAATTGGAGTTAGCGGAACTGACAGGTATTTCGCAATCGAACATTTCAGCAATGGAAACGGGTCAGCGAAACATTGGCAAAGAGCGAGCAGTCGTTCTCGCCAAAGCATTGAAAGTGCATCCGGCTTTGCTCTTGTTTCCAGACCTTGACGAAAAACAATTGCGTTCTTAAGCGAATCTAGTGGCGGTCACCACACAGGCAGTGTGACAGTCACCTTCGGTGACAGCAACTAGGTGTGGTAACAGTCACGGTAAGCCACGTTTCGAGTGCTTCGCGGATTTCGTCGGCACTTTTTGCAAGTCGAACGCGTTCTTTGAGCGGTTTTATGTGACCGAGTGTTCTTCCGTACAGTGCAATCCGATTTGTAATGCAGTGCAAAGCCGAACGTTCGCCGCGATGTTCTAAAATCAATTCTAGGTGTCGTAAAATGATTTTGATTTTGTCGTTTCTGTCACGATAAACTGGCGTTTCGCCGCGAAGTGATTTTGCGATGTCATCAAATATCCATGGCTCTTTCATCGAATGTCTACCAACCATTACGCCGTCGCAACCCGTGTGCTCAAACATTTGCTGCGCTTTTTCTGCCGAATTGATGTCGCCGTTTCCAATAACCGGGATCGAAACAGCCTCAACAACTTTCGCAATTCCATCTAGGCATGCTCTTCCGGAAAATTTTTGATGCGTTGTTCTCCCATGCACCGTAATCGCTTGGATTCCAGAATCTTCAAGACGTCTTGCTAGGTCGGGTGCGGTAAGTTCATTTTCTCCCCAGCCGAGCCGAACTTTTGCCGTCACGGGAACACCATCACACGCGTCGATTATTTGCTTCGCAA
>CAZURP010000041.1:0-9776 GCA_964623715.1 uncultured Isosphaeraceae bacterium
AAAACACCTCAACAATACCCCACCCAACAACAACCCCCCCCAACCAAAAAAAAAACACACGACCCTACACCTGAAACCGCGGGTTCATGTTGCGTGTACTTTGGCAAAGAACATGGTTGGTACCATTTTGCTTTCAACGATATCGATACTTCCGACCCGATTGCTTCTCTTGATGTCGACTTGCTGCAACAACGAGTACTCTCGCCGTTGTTTGGCATAGGAGACCCGCGAAGTGATACCCGAATTGATTTTGTCGGCGGAATCAGGGGGACAGATGAACTCGAAAAACGAGTTGACGGAGGAACTGCTGCTGTTGCATTTTCAATGTTCCACACAACTATCGAACAATTACTCGATGTCGCTGATGCGGACCTCATCATGCCGCCAAAGTCAACTTGGTTTGAACCAAAACTTCGCAGCGGATTATTTGTGCATGAACTTTCTTAATGTTCCGCTGCGAAAGTTTCAAGGAACTCTGCAAATCGGGCGCACCCTTCTTCAGGGAATGCATTGTAAATTGATGCACGTAGCCCGCCAAGGTTTCGATGCCCTTTTAGACCAGACATCCCCTGCTTTGTAGATTCTTCTAAAAAGAGCGCATCAAGTTCTGGGGATTTTGTCTTAAAAGAGATGTTCATTCGAGAACGACAACACTCTCGCGCAAAGGTTGTATAAAAAGAATCGTTTGAATCAAGCGCGTGGTAAATCATGCCAGCTTTATGTTCGTTCATCTTTGTAATTGCATCTATACCGCCCTCTGCAAGAATCCACTTGAATACTTGCCCCATCAAATAGATTCCAAATGTAGGAGGTGTATTTAGCATGGAGTTTTTTTCGGAAATCGCCCTGTAGTTCAACATGAGGGGGAGTGAATCTGGGCATTTCTCTAACATCGATTTTCGAATGACAACAAGTACCGTTCCGGAAGGCCCGAGGTTTTTTTGCGCTCCTGCGTACACCATATCAAACTTCGACCAGTCGATTGGTCTCGAGAAAATATCTGAGCTCATATCACATATAACTGGGGATGAGGATGAGAGTGCATTTGCAAACCGCGTGCCATAAATTGTATTGTTTGTGCAGTAATGTAAGTACGCTGCATTTTCGACTGCATCAATCTCGTCGTTTGAAGGGCAGTGATCATACTTGCATTGTGCACCATCAAATGCAACGTGTACATTCCCTATTTTCATTGCCTCTTTTATTGCTTTATTTGTCCACACGCCTGTATCTAAGTAATTGGCGGTTCCGCCATCGCCAAGAAAATTCATCGCGAGCATCGCAAATTGCAAAGTCGCACCACCTTGTAAAAATAGCACTTCGAATTCCTCAGGAATATTGCCCACAGTTCTGCAGTCGGCAACGGCTTCTTCGATAACTTTGTCAAACACTGGGCCTCGATGACTGTGTTCACAAATACCAATCCCACTGGATGAAACATCCCACAAATCAGACTGCGCCTGCCGAAGCACTGGTTCGGGTAACGTTGCTGGTCCTGCAGAGAAGTTGAGAATACGATCAGTCGTTGTAGTTGTCATAAGAGTTCTTTATTCATTGATGGGTGTAAGCGTGACCGACAACACGTTGTTGTTGTCACGTATTTGCTCTATTTGTTTTTCAGAGGGTAGTTCGCCGAGCTGAATTCGCGCACATGCCGCATGACCACCTTCATACAAAATGTTTTCCATTTCTTCCACGTTCACCCCTGCGAGACTTATGGATTCAAACACATGCGCAAGAACGCCCGGTAAATTAAGGTGGCGAACACAAAGCATCGCCTTCGCGGGAGTTGCTTTTGCTCGATTTACACAGTTAGGGACTTCACCACTTGCCACATAAGCAGTAATCACTCTCACCGCTTCCATCGCGATTGCATCTTGGGCTTGTGCTGTTGACGCGCCAACGTGGTGCGTGCCGTAAACAGATTGTTGCTTGGTAATAGTAGGCGAAAATTCCGACTTGCCTGAAGATGGTTCATTTTGATACACGTCCAATCCAACAGCCAATTTTTTCTCTTGGACAGCACGCACAAGCGCTTCTTCGTCAATCACTTTCCCACGGCTCGTGTTAATGATGGTTGCTTCATCTTGCATTGCGTCCAAGAAAGCGGTACTAATTATGTTCTCTGTTTCTGGTGTCGAAGCGAGATGGACAGAAACAACATCTGACATTTTTGCCACATTCAACAGACTCTCGCATCGCTCCACACCAAGCGCCTCTGCCTCTTTATCCGTTAACGATCGAGACCAAACAACTATATTCATCCCGAAAGCTTTGCCTCGTGTAAGTACTTCCTTACCAATTCCACCCAGCCCCACGATACCGAGGGTTCTTCCAAACAACCCCGTTGCTTTTGAATATTCTTTCTTATCCCAACGACCGCTCCGCAAATCAATAACTTGATCAGGCACTCGGCGGTCGCACGCTAAAATGAGGGACCAAGTTAGTTCTGCAACTGCTATTGCGTTTTTGTTTGGGCAGTTCGCAACAAAAACCCCACACTTTGAAGCTGCTGCAACATCAATGGTGTCGTATCCTGCTCCTGCTCGGACAACAAGACTAAGCCGGTCTGATGCTTCGAGCATCTCTTTGTTTACCTTCGTCGAACGAACAACCAACACGTCTGGATTTGTCGTTTTTATTGCTTCAAGAAGAAGCTCATCAGACAGAGATGGGTCGAGCACGACTTTGCAACCAAGTGATTTTAACTCATTGAGTCCCTTTTCGCGAAACGTATCCGCAAGCAGGATTATGCCTGTTGATGTTGCTGTGTCGCTCTCTTCAGCGGAGCATTCCATTGTTTGATTTGACATCCCCGCATTTTACCAATTTAACGGGATTCCATCACATCCACCAAAGTCTGCGTCGCTTCAAAGAGTAATGTTATGACCGTATCGAACCCATCATCGCCCCCGTAGTATGGATCTGGCACCTCATCCACCGAATCATGTGAAACAAAAGGCAAGAACAATTTCGTTTTTTCAGGTTTTGCACCCATCGCCAGAACGTCATCGAGGTTATCTCTATCCATGCAAAAAATCCAGTCGAACGCTGAAAAATCGTTGACCGTAATTTGCCTCGCGCTTCCTGATATTTCAAGCCCGCGTTTTTTTGCTGCAGCGCGCATTCGCCTGTCTGGTTTCGCCCCAACGTGCCAACCACCCGTGCCAGCTGAATCCATAGAATATTTCTGAGATACACCGGCACTCTCCACAGCTACTCGAAAAAAACACTCCGCAGCAGGAGATCTGCAAATATTCCCCATACACACAAACAATATAGACGTTGCGTGATTGCTCATGTTGCTTCATGCTTCCGCGCTGCTTGCAGCGCTATGAAACTGATGCCTCCAAAAATAAGCATTGCGACGAGGTAAATAACCCACGACCGAATTGCTTCTGTGATATGTGCATACGCAAGAGAAACACCAAGAATACAAAACACAAACGATATTCCATAGAGAGACAATACAGTCAACTTAACACTTCCTAGTTTACGTTTTAGAATGTGATGAATGTGATTCGAATCCGCTTCTGACATTGCTTTGCCTGCGAGTTTTCGTCGAATAATTGCAAGCAAAGTATCGAGAATAGGAAGTGCGAAAACAATCAAGCCCGCAACAACCAAGTACGTCTGCCCTTGTTCCCCAAGCATGAGCACCATTACGATACACAAATAACCAAGCAGTAAACTCCCCGCATCACCAAGAAAAATACTTGCAGGATTAAAGTTATACACGAGAAAACCCAGAACTGCTCCAAGGACTGACAAGCCTAACACAATATTCGCGCCGACTAATGTAATGCCGTCTCCTCGATTATTCAAAAACAAATTATGAGAGAGATGTTCTCGGATGCTTTCCACTTTGTCAGGCGTTAGATTGAGCGCAATTGTGACACTAATTGCGAGCACACCTATACATGTAATTGCTACTGTGCCAGAAAGTAGACCGTCTAGCCCATCAAGTAAATTCGCGGCATTACATGCGCCAACAATAAAGAAGGTGATGATAATGACTCCCGAAATCATCGTCAGCGTAATGTGGTCAGGCATTAAGGCGCTTGCTTCTATGAGTGGGTAGTTACAGACGGACTCAGATACCCCAAGGACGCCTCTCATGAAACCCTCTGCAACGCGGGTGCCCACACCCTGTTGTGCCATGGTCGCAGCTGCAACAAGTTGCCCAGCAACTTTCCACCAAGGATCGAAATATTCAAAAATATCGTCGGCTAATCCTGTCAACCCGATTGCGCACATCCCAATAATAATGACTATTGGGAATGGTTGGAAGAAACCTGGCTGTTTAACAAAAACAAAACTTGAAATTATTCCTGCGAGCACTGCGAGGAAAACTGCAACACCACCTAAGTAAGCGATGGGTTTCTTATGCAACTTACGTGCTTGATCAGGATGATCGACAATATTATTTTTCCTCGCGATAAAACGCGCAACTGGGGTTGCGAGCAGGGCAACTGAAAAAGCAACCACAAGAACAGGCCAGTAATGGGACAAGAACAAAAACCACCCCAGAGGCACTAGACTATCTGAGGCAATTGTCGAAAGCATGTATGTTATTCGTCGTCTTCTTCTGTGTCTGAGTAAGAAACCATTGCAAGGTAATTCTTTCTGAAGTACCCGCCTACTGTACCAACCGCAGCATTGAGCATAACGCCGAGAACTTCTGCACGGCTCTCGCCGAGTTCTCGAAGCACTCGAGCAACAAGGCCACGCTCATCACGATCGCTATGCACGACTAACGTTAACGCGTCAACCAAGTTTGCTAATAGGAGTGCGTCACCCGCCACAATGGAAGGCGGTGCGTCGATGAGAACTAAATCGTATGAATTGCGTAATTCCGCCAAAACACTCTTCATCTTCTCACTTCCCAATCGTTCAGATAGTCGATTTGCAGGTGAACCTGCTGGAATAACGTCCACACCTGATTCAGTCGTTTGGATGCACCCTGAAATGCTTGCGCCATCGACAAGTAAATCTGCGACACCACTGGCATCGTCATCAAAATCAAACATCGAAGCGAGACATGGTCTCCGGAAGTTGCAATCAAGTACGATTGTCTTACAGCCCGAAAGTTGCGCGGCTATGGAAAAATTACCAATAATAGTTGTTGTTCCAGATTCTGGAGCAGCAGACAGTACCAGCAATGTCTGGTGGGCAGATTGCTGGAGCCATCGGTAGATACCAGCCCACGCCTGCCTACAAGATTCCGCAAAGACACCATCTCCACTATGCAGCAGTGCTAGTTCAGGAGTTTCAAGTCCAGAAGGATCTTCATGAATATCCGGTAAGACACCAGCCACCTTTGCGCCCGGAATAATAAAGACGTCGCTCGCACTTCGTATTTTCTGGTCAGTCAATTCACGTAAGAAAATGACTCCAATAAAAGCAGCGACTGCAAGCGCCATGCCAGCAGGTAACATCACTTCAATTCTTGGGAATGATTTTTCTCGAGGCTCTAAGGCAGGCGTTAACTGCCGAACTCGACCTGCATCCACCCGTAGTTGCATGAGCTTCAAGCTCGAAATCAATCGCTGGTTTTCATCTCGTTGAAGTTCTAACTGCCTACGGTTCTGTTCCATGCCTTCGTACACAGACTGATTCGAAGCAAGGTCTCTCAACGCAGCATCTTTGTGCTCAATTTCAGCTTCGGTTCTTTCAAGCGTTGCCTCTATTTGTGCACGAGTAGAGTCTGCTTCTCTCATTTGTGCCGTTAAATTCCGGCGAATAATCGTTTCGATTTTGGACTCAATTTGATCTCTTGTTGCTTTGACCGAAATTTCCCCTTCTTTTATCAGCGGGTGCGAAGGATCTAGACGGTCACGCAATGTACGCAAGTTTGCCTCAAGTGATTCAAGTACTTGCTGTTGACGTACAATAATTTGATCATTTTCAGCCACGAGACGGTCTTCCATCGTTGGCTCCATCGTGCCATCAAGTTTCGATGCAAGTAACAAGTACCGTTGCTGTAGACTGGTGAGTGACTGCCTGCTTTCAATTGCAATTTGCGTTAAGCGTTGAATCTCTGCCATGGTTGCTGAGAAGCGGGCATCATCAAGTGTAGTAATCCCCTTCTTCTGGATAAACGCTTGTAAGTCATCATTCAAATCTTGCAGTTGAAATCGAATGTGACGCCCTTGGTCTTCAAACAATTCTGAGTTTGATCTGAAACTTTCATCGTCTAGTTCCTTCGTCCTACGCATGTACGCTTTCGCAATAGCATTGAGAACGATTGGGACGTCTGTCGCAACATGTGCTGACCACGTCACGCCATACAAATTTGTTCCCCGCTTTATCATGGTCCGAATTTCTTCAAGTAATTCGTCTACTGCCTCATCAACAAAGACAATTTCGGTCACTGGATCCATAAAGGGCTTAATCCAAACGGTTTCTCTGATTGACCTGTCAGAGACTGCTTCCGTCAAAATCGAACGCTCTTTCATCATGAATGTCTGCGTAGCGGCAACCCGCTCTACCATTTTGTCGCTGATGTTGTCTGCAGTTCCAATATCGGTTGCATCCCCAAGACCCGGGCGCACTTCAAACATGATTTCTGCAGAGTAGAGTGGATAAAACTGAGAAAAAGCAAAAAAAGCACCAACTCCCAATATACCACCAAGAACCGTTAATACCGGAATCCCCTTCCAATACCTCCGCAAAACTCGAATGGGGTCTATGGCTCGCCCCTTGGGCATTGGACGATTTGGGGTAACTACATTTTTACTTGGTGGTGCTGGCATATCAAATTATTCCATCATTTGCGCTGAATACTGCGAATATCGTCTTTAAGGGCTGAAATACTATTCTTCGAATAGTCATCTTGGGCAAGTTCCTCCGCGAGACGAAGATTGTCAAGGGCATCATCGTATTTCTCGTTGGCCATAAGTATCTGTGCTAAATGAACATAAGCGCCGGATGTCTCATTTTGCCTCAGTGAACGCTGTAAAAATTCAGTCGCTTTTTCTTCGCGACCTGCCTGGAAATAACTCCACCCCAATGCATCGAGTACTTCGGGCAATCGAGGCGAGAGGCTTCGAGCGCGCTCTGCAAAGACAATTCCCCGCTCTGGCTGATTCAGTTGCTCAGCGTAAATCATTGCTAACTGTGCCGCTGCCTTTGCATTGGAGGGATCAATGACCAACAGATACTCGAGCATCTCAGCCGCTTTTTCATAATCGCCAACTCGTGCATGCAGGGTTGAAACAGTATCAATGATAGAAGAGTTCCGAGGAGCCTGCTCTGCTGCTTGTTTAGCAAGTTCCAGGCCTTCCTCGGGGCGATTCATATAGACCCCTACAACATACGCATAGTTATTTAACAGCATCGGAGAACCCTGTTCATCTAACAATTGCTTGAAGACCTTCCCGCTTTCTTCATACCGACCTGCTTCAACAAGCGCCGCGCCTTTCAGATTGAGTAAGTACAACCGGTTTTCTTTACTTATGTTTGGCTCGACCGAGGCACTATCTACAACAGAAACAACTTTATCGATGTGATCGGTTCCAAATGCCTTGAAATAATTTGCTAAGCCGTACTGTTCTTCAGCGCTGAATGTACCTGAAGCTAGTTCAATGGCAAACCGCTCGCCTTCTTCCGAGTTACTCGCAAAAATTTCGTGCAAATCTAAAAACCAATCATTCATTGCTAATGGAGCTATCCAACCTTTCTCGATTGCATCGGAATAGGCATTCCACGCAACTTTGAGCTTCGCTAGTGCCTTTGCTCGTTGGTCTAGATTCTTTTGCGCTTTTGCTTCAATCAATGTTGCAACTGGATGCAACTTTGCGATTTCACTTTGTGCCATTTCAAGTAATTCTTCATTAGGCAATTCCTGATCAGTACGCATTAAAGTATTGATTTGATGGAGCAATCGAACGGAAGGGTTTCGTTGAATAGCTTGAAGATACACCTTCGCCGTTTCACCTCGATCATCGTTTGCTCGCAAGTGCAAATCGCCTAACGTTTGATACCATTTGCCCTTCGCTGGGTCGACTTCGATGCCTTCTTCCGCTGTTGCAATTGCTCGATTTTTGTTATCTCCATCTAAATACGCTTCAATCAAACGTTGTCTTACATTGTCCGCATTAGGGTTTTCAGACACATATTGCGCAAGCCGATCTACTGCTCTCTCAAGTTGACCATCTGCTTGGAGGACATCCGCTCGAACAATTGCAAACTGCTCTAATTCGTCGCCTTGCTTATCACCATCATCCGCGACAACGAGTGCCTCCTCAATTAGGGCTTTATTCTGTGTTAGTCGATACTCGTTCAACAAACTTGTGCATAGACGAAAATAGGGAACCAAATTCTTTGGGTCCTCTGTAATGGCAACCTGCAACGCATCCCTATACGCAGCAAGAGAAGTTGTGGCTTTTTTAATCTCGCCTTTGGCAAGTAACTCTGAGCTCTTTACCCGACTTATAGTCGCACGCAGCATCGCTGAAGCAAAAGAATCTTTCGTTGTAGAAAACTCTGCAAGTGCTTCTTCTGCCTCCTCAAACTGCCCAGACATAGCTAACGCTTCAATTCTTTTCGATTGCAAAATGACATCGCCAGTTGCCTTTACTGGTTTTTCGAAGAGCTCAGCAGCTCTTTTTGCATCACCAGAAATATAGTACATAGACCCAAGAGCCGCGTCTATTTCGTATTTATCACTTTGGGCATCTTGCGCTGATTCTAAGACAGAAATCGCTTGATTTTTCAACTGTGCTCTAGTAAAGAAATCTGCTGCTGCAATCGCAGACATCGTATATTCTTCCGTTCCTTCTCTGCTCGCTATGAAATCCTCCCAAACTTTTGATGCTTCTGAAAGGCGCCCACGGTCACGCAATACATTCGCGTGCATCATACAAACTCCAATAAAGGGGTCCACTTCAGCGGAAAGGGAATCGAGTATCTCTCCCGCCATCACATCCCACCTTTTTTTCGCTTTCACGAGTTCCTTTTTCTTTCTCGTTGGACTCATCTGTTCCCAAATACGCGCTGGAAAGATTTTCGTTCCATCTAGATTTAACAGAAGCGAGGGCGATGGATCAATGTTCGTGTAGAACGAAGCTAATTCAATAGCGTTTTTACGATCATCGCTGTGCAGAAGGTACTGTTCTTGACTGTGCGCCAATACTTTTGATACGTCACCGTGATTCGTTTCTACATCAATCCAAGCGCCTAAAATTTGCTTGTCGGTTGGAAATTGCTCGTGTGCAAGACGAATGATACGCAGTAACCGATTACTATCACCTCCAGTTGCATACAGAGAGCCAACATAATTTCGAATATTCTCTTTTGATTTGGGCGAAATTCGATACGCTTCTTCGTTTGCGAGCAGCGCTTCTTTTTCGTTGCCCATCTCCGAATAGACTGCGCCAAGCGTCGACCACACAAGATCGGAGAATGGACGCTCTTCCGTCATTTTCATTGCTCGAACGAGAGCCTTATCAAGTTCAAGCAATTGTTTATCAAGGTTTCCGTTTTTCTTCGCTTCTCCTGCAGATAGCAAATGAAGGCTCACTGACATTACTCCAAGTTCAACGTCATCGTCTGACAAAGTGCCGTATTGCTCGAGCAATATTCTCGAACGCTCTGCGTCTTGCTCCAATATCGCTTGGTTGAATTGCAGTAGGGTTATTTGTGGCAACGTAGAACCGAATCCTTCTGCAATTGCTTGATATTTTTCACTCTCTTCTTGTGCTTGATCCGAGAGTTTCTGTGCTTCACGTGCATCGCTCTCATTCCCCATCCTTACCCATCGATTATATATTTTT
>CAZURP010000042.1:0-9708 GCA_964623715.1 uncultured Isosphaeraceae bacterium
AAAACCGCGAGAAATTCGCGGGTTTCTGGTAGCCTTCGCGACTCTGATGACGAAACGACGACTCATTATTGGCGGAAACTGGAAGATGAACACCGATCTAGAATCGGGCATGTTACTTGCCGGTTCCGTTGCGGACAGCATTGGTTCGTGTGAATGTTGTGATGTGGTGGTCTACCCGCCTTTTGTGTATCTTCAAGCGGTAGATAGTGTGATTGATCAATCGAACATTGCACTAGGTGCGCAAGACATCTGGCACGAAGCCAATGGCGCATTTACTGGAGAAATCAGTACGGAAATGTTGCAAGACATCGGTGTAACGAGCGTGCTTATTGGCCACAGCGAACGCCGGCATGTTCTTGGTGAAAGCGACGAGTTGCTTGGGAAAAAAATGCGTGCTTCCCTTGCTGGCGGCTTTCAAACAGTGCTTTGCGTGGGTGAAACACTTGAAGAGCGAGAAGCTGGAAACACCTTGAATAGAGTCCTTGGACAACTAAAATCAGGCCTTACCGGTGTGTCCTCTGACCAAATGCAGATGGTCGTTGTTGCGTACGAACCCGTCTGGGCAATTGGTACAGGAAAGACTGCGAGCCCAGAAGATGCACAATCTGTCCACAAAGAAATCCGCGAATGTGTTCGTGGGTTGTATGATGAAATCGTTGCGGATACTCTCCGCATTCAATATGGTGGTTCTGTCAAACCAGACAACGCCGCCGAATTATTTGCCTGCCCCGATATCGACGGCGCCCTTGTAGGCGGTGCGGCATTGTCAGCAGGTTCGTTTAACGCTATTGTTACGGCGGCTTGCAGTTCGTAACACTAACACTGGAAAGTATGAAATGAACAACACGTTCCTAATTCTCACAATCGTTCTCATTGTAATTTCAATTGCAATGATTCTCATTATTCTTGTTCAACGTCCTCAAGGCGGCGGGCTCGCTTCCGCATTTGGTGGCGCAGGTGGTGGCGGAACCGATACGGTGTTCGGTGGTCGAGTCGGCGATGCGCTGACGGTCATGACTGTCATTACCTTTGTGTTATTCCTTGGTGTTGCAGTTGCACTCAACCTTGTTGAGAGTAAAACGATTAGTGAAGAGGTACCGGCACCAGTGGCAATCACCTCAACAGAGGACGGTACAACAGCGCCAGCGGAAGCAACAACACCATCGGATGATTCATTTACAGGCAACCCAACAACGGATGGAACTTCCGAGTAATGCTTCGGTCGATGACTGGTTTTGGAAGTGCAGCTTCGTATGAGGATGGCGCATCGCTCCAAGTTGAAATCAGAACGGTCAACAATAAGTTTTATAAATCAAACGTGCGCTTGCCAGACGCACTGCAATCACTTGAAGCAGAAATCGACACGACGGTTGCGAAACATATTTCTCGCGGCAGTGTCACGATTAATGTGAAGTTTGTGGACGCTCCCGAACATGGTGTTGCGACAATTAACCAAGATATTTTAGGGAATTACATCAACCAAATTCGTGGTGTTGATGAATCCGTTTCAATAGAGGTATCTCGATTGTTGACATTGCCTGGCGTTCTAAAAACAGATAACGACGCAGAGGTTGCTGTCCGAGTTAAAGAGGGTCTTCGAAAACTAGTCTTAGAAAGTTGCGACAAAGTTCTTGAAATGCGGAGGCGAGAAGGGCAGACGCTTGAAGCAGATCTCGAGTCGCAACTGGTCAAGATTGCAGAGCATCTCTCGCACATCAAAAATCGCGCACCAGAAATTGTCAGCGAATACCAGGCGCGGCTTCGACAGCGCATGGAGAGTTTGTTTGCTGAAGTTGGCGCAAATGTTACAGAACAGGACACGCTTCGCGAGGTCGCGATCTTTGCAGAAAAGACAGACATTGCTGAAGAAATAGCTCGACTCGATGGTCACTTGGAACAGTTCCGCGAGTTAGTCGGAAGACCAGAAGACGAACCAATTGGACGAACGCTTGACTTCTTAGCGCAAGAAATGTTGCGTGAATCGAACACAATTGCAAGCAAGTGTGTTGACGGTGAAACAAGTCGACGCATCGTAGAGATTAAAGGTGCGGTTGACCGCATTAAAGAACAAGTACAAAACGCTGAATAAGCTCAATCAAACTGGTGAAGTAGATACCGAAGACCTTCTGCTCGTGCTCGCTGATCTCGATGAATGATATTTAATGCGTCTCAGAGACGTATTAACGCTTCATTTATAAGTTTGGCATAAAATAATGTTGTGACAAACGAAGCAGACAATATTGATAGAACACCGCGGCTTGGGCCGCTTGTTGATGATGAGACTATCGCAGAGGAAATCGAGGGGCAAGACCTCGCTATTGTGTTGAGTCGATTTGACATAGGTGCAATTGAAAAAATAATGGACTACCGCAAGGGTTCGCGTCGTGCTGCAAAAATGATTGTTGTGACGGTGAAGGGGCAATATCTTTTAAAGCGAAGAGCGTGCGGGAGAGATGGCAGGGCACAAGTTGATTTTGCACATGCAGTGCAGCGCCGTCTTGCCGAACATCGGTTTCCTGTTGCAGGTCTCATTGAGACCATCGACGGCGAAACACTTGTTGAACACGAGGGTCGAATTTACGAACTCTTTACGTTTATTCGAGGCAAACGATTCGATAAATCCAACCCAGCCGCGGCTGAATCAGGAAGAGTGCTTGCGCACTTTCACGACATACTCAGAGAGTTTCCAAACGAGCCCGAGGTAAAGCACTCGTTCCATTTACGTTTGTCGTTTGTGCAAAAAATGGAGGGCGCATTGGAATCGCTTTCAAATCAAGAGAGCGCCGAGCAACTTGAGGGTATTGAAGAAACCATTTCTTTTTTACAATCACAGTATGAAACGGCGTATAAAAAAGTAGCCTCGGTTGATTTTTCTTCGCTTCCCACTTCCATCGTCCACAGCGATTGGCACCCCGGAAATATGTTGTATAAAGATGGTGAAATAATAGCAGTCATTGATTTCGATTCGCTTCGAGTCAGCCCCCGCATCACTGATATTGCAAATGGCGCCTTGCAGTTTTCGATGCGTATGGGTGAAGCCGAGCACGTGGATGACTGGCCAGATAGTTTCCGTGGACACACGATTCAATCACTGGTGCAATCGTACGACCAATTCACAAAGTTGCCCTTGATGGCTTCTGAGCGCGCGATACTACCTTCGCTCATGGTTGAAGCACTCATCGTTGAAAGTTTCCTTCCAATTTTGAAAACAGGAACATTTGGGCGGATTCGTGGCTCTTCTTTTTTGCGAATGGTTGAGCGAAAATTGCGATGGCTTGAACCAAGGGCGCAACGCGTTATTGATGTCATCCAACCTTCGATGGGAGATGAGGATAGTTTCGCATGAGCAAAGATCTCGTCACACTTGTATCTCCCTCAACAGAATTCGAAGCAAACCTACTTGCAATTGTGTTGCGAGATCACGGTATCGACGCGTTCGTTTTTGCAACTTCCTCAATCGGTATAGGCGTTAATTTGAGTGGCGGAACAGTGGGTGTACCACTTCAAGTACGAAGTGAAGATGTAGATATGGCGAGACAGGTTTTGCTTGACAACAAACGACACTCAATTGATATTGACTGGGACGAACTTGAACTGTCTGGCAGCGATATTCCCCGAGACGCTTTTAGACCTATGCCAATCACGGCAACGATAGCATTCTTTTGCGTGGTGCTCGCGCTTATTGCTGGTTTACTCGTTTTTGTCCTTCAACTATTAGATTAATGCGTCTCAGAGACGAATTAAAATTTAACTTTTAAACTGCTCGAGGAAGTCGTTGATGGCGTCAGCGTCGGCTGGTCCCATTGGTCCCACTGGTGTCATGAGCACCCAATCGGTGACATCGGTTTTTGCGATTGTCTCTTTTTGACCTTCGCTCAGTGTAGAGACAAGGTCGGGCTCGTGTGCAAGTTCACCAACGACTTCTTCGCCATTGACTTCGACAATGCGGAACCAAAGATACTCTCTTGGAGATTCTTCATCGTCCGCTTGCGCCCACGGCACTTGCACCATGCAACCAGCGTGTTCGTTATCGCCAATGTGTGTTGCTGTTGTTAGAAGAAGTTCCCAATTGTCTTGCGCTAACTTTGCACTGCGTTCTGTGGAACGAAGTGTTCTTATCACTGCGGTTTCGCCTTGGTGTAATGTTGTGAGCGCATCGTGTGGATAAACAGTCGTTGCGTCTGAACTACAAATCGCAACGCTTGGCGTGTTTCTGTCCTCAAGCCCAGGCATTTCATCGGTGAGCATGCCAAGAGCATCTTTGCATGCCATGAGTGAAACGAGCAGGTTAGACCCAAGGGACATCGGCTGACCCGCAGGTGGAAGCGATGTTTCAAGGGTGAGCGCAGCAAGACCATCGACAATATGCACTGCCTCCGAAGCGTAAATGGCACTCACGCCAAACATTTCAAGTTCTGCTCTACCGCACCGCGTAAGCCCGTGTGTTGAAACCCACGCCCATCTATCTTCCGGTTCCTTGTCTTCCGGAGCTTCGACAAGTCGAGTAATCCACAGTATTTCTTCTGGTGGTTCAACATCGTCTTGCACAAACACTTGCTCCAAGATGTCGTGTGGGAACCAGCGTCCTGTAGCCAAATCGCAAATGCTATGTACGCCTAATTCTGCACCTGCCAAAAGGCGCATCAAATTCGAAAAGTGCGTAAGCGGGTCGCCACTATGCAATACTGTTTGCAGGGCGAGTACATAACCAGCGTCAATTTCTGCGGCTTCTCGCGCTTGCTCATTGAGCGGTTCTACCCAAAGAATGCAATCGGTAGGTAGTCCCTCTATTCGAACGCGTGTTGCCCAAGGAATCTCTTCGCTTGGCGGGTCTACAGACTCCGCTTCGATTGCCTCACCTACATAGGTAGCGAACGCTTGCGTCACATCTTCGACAGCCGGTAGATTCGTTCCAACAACAACAGCCCGAAGGTCAGTTGGTGTTGGTTGTTGTAATTCCCACGGGCGTTCTTCTGAGAGTCCAGCGAAATCGATAATGTTAAAGTCGTTTGTCATGTTTTTCATTCTTAGTTTGCAACGATGTTGATGATTTTGTTCGGAACGATGATTATTTTTCTTACAGTGAGCCCCTCAAGCAGGGCGCTGATAACAGGATCTTCAGTGGCAGTTTTTTCGACTTCTTCATCACTTGCGTCAGCCGGAACCGTAACACGGCCGCGCACCTTACCCATGATTTGCACAGGTAATTCCAACGAGTCCGCGACTAGAAGCGCTGGGTCGAACGTCGGCCACTGCGCAACAGCGATGTAACCTTCATTACCTAACTTGGAATATATTTCTTGCGAAATGTGTGGCGCAAACGGTGCGAGCAATCGGACGAATCGATCCAGTTGGCTTGCCGTTAACTTTCCCGTTGAAGTTGTGGTGTTAACGAACTCAATCATAGATGCAATCGCGGTGTTGTATGCAAGTTTTGGAATGTCTTCGGTTACTTTTGCAATGGTTGCGTGTAATGCGCGCTCGACATGTTCGTCTTGCGCGTCCTGCAAAGAAGCGTGCATTTCGCCAGTGTTTTCATCTGAACAGAGCCGCCAAACACGCTGCAAGAATCGATGAACTCCGACAATATCCCGCGTGTTCCATGGAGCGGATGCCTCGAGGGGACCCATGTACATTTCGTACAATCGAAGTGTGTCTGCGCCATACTCCGCGATGACATCGTCTGGATTCACGAGGTTTTTGAGTGACTTACTCATCTTTGCGATGACGCGTTCAAGTTCTTCGCCAGTGTCGGTTTCGATAAACTTGTCGTCTTGTTCTGAAACTTGATCAGTCGGCACCAGCGACTTGTTTGCTCGTTGGAACGCAAAGCTTGTGAGCAAGCCCTGATGGAACATTTTCTTGAACGGCTCGTTGCAAGAGACTTCGCCGAGGTCAAACAACAATTTGTGCCAAAATCTTGCGTACAAGAGGTGTAAGACTGCGTGCTCAGCGCCCCCGATATATAAATCTATGCCATTGCCCATCCAATATTTTTCTGCCTCGTTATCGACGAAGCGGTTGGAATCGTGTGGGCTGCAATACCGTATTTCATACCAGCAGGATCCGGCCCACCCCGGCATGGTGTTTGCCTCTCGGGTAACGGGAGTTTCTGGCGAAAGAATACTCGGGTCAACGCCAGCTTCACCTGCGGTTGTGTGCAACCAGTTGGTCGCTTTACCAAGAAGAGGTGTTGGGTCTTGAGATTCAGCAGGCGTATAATCGTCAAGGTCTGGCAAAACAACAGGAAGCGCTGCTTCGCTGATTGGGTAGTGGTTGCCTTGTTCGTCAAACACAATTGGAAACGGTTCGCCCCAATATCGTTGCCTTGAGAAGAGCCAATCACGAAGACGGTAATTCGTTTTTGCTTTTCCGAGTTTGTTTTCTTCAAGCCAAGAGATGGTTTTTTGTTGCGCTTCAACAGTCGGAAGACCGTCAATGGTAAGGGAATCACTCGAAGAATTGACTGCAGTTCCTGAGCCTGAAAAACAACCTTCGCCTTTTTCGTTCTTGTTTGGTTGCACAACCTCGATAATAGGAATGTCATGTGCTTCTGCAAACGCATGATCGCGTGCATCGTGTGCAGGGACAGCCATAATTGCGCCGTGCCCATAGCCCATGAGTACGTAGTCGGCAATCCAAATGGGAATGGCTTTGCCTGTCGCAGGGTTTGTTGCATACAGTCCTGAAAACACACCAGACTTTCCTTTGGTGTCTGCCATGCGATCAACATCCGCTCGGTTTTTCGCTTCAGTCACATATGTTGCAAGCGTTTTACCATCACAACTTTCAGGTGGGTTTTCGATGAGTTTATCAACAAGTGGATGCTCTGGCGCAAGCACCATAAACGTTACACCAAAGAGTGTGTCGGGGCGTGTTGTATAAACGCAAAGGGATTCATCCGAATCGATTATTGCAAAATCAACATCTGCACCTTCGCTTCGACCAATCCACTGGGCTTGCATACGTAAAGTAGATTGTGGCCAATCAAGATCTTCCAAGTCTTCAAGTAAACGGTCTGCAAATGCAGTGATTCTAAACATCCACTGACGTAACGATCTCCGCACAACTGGGTGTGCGCCGCGCTCGCTCAAGCCATCAATAACTTCTTCGTTTGCAAGAACTGTTCCAAGTTTTGGGCACCAATTCACGACCTGTTCGCCGAGGTACGCGAGGCGGTGGTCATTGATGTACGAAGTTTTTTCAGCTTCGCTCATCTCGTTCCAGTTGCCGTCTTGAATTTGTATTTCGCCCGCGTTTAAACCATCAATGAGCGTTGCAATTGGTTTTGCTTTTTTATCTTTTGGGTCAAACCAAGCGTTGTATGCCTTGAGCCAAATCCATTGCGTCCACTTGTAATATTCAGGGTCGATAGTTGCAAACTCGCGTGACCAGTCGTAACTAAAACCAATGCGTTGCAGCTGCCCCCGGAACGTATCGATTGCTTTTCGCGTGGTTGTTGCTGGATGCACTCCTGTCTCAATAGCATACTGTTCTGCAGGCAACCCAAACGCGTCCCATCCCATTGGATGAAGCACGTTGAATCCTTGCATTCTTTTGAAGCGAGAAATAATATCACTTCCAATGTAACCAACAGGGTGGCCAACGTGCAAACCTGCACCACTTGGATAAGGAAACATGTCGAGGCAATAAAATTTTGGCTTTGAGGTGTCAAAACCATTATCGCCAGGATTGCCAATGACATTAAGACCGTCGTCCGCCCACTTGGTTTGCCAGCGAGCCTCAAGTTCATTTGCAACTTGTGCGCAGTAGCGATGGGATTGTTCGGTATTGCAGTTCATAAGAGGTACAGGATACCGCAGGAACGTTTATTTTTTCGCTGCAATCTTTGCAAGATGCTTTTTGGTGTCGCCCACAAGATAGAAACTGCCTGTTACGCAAATCAGGTCTTCTCTGCTTGCCGCTTGAGCAGCAATCTCGAGCGCTTCTGAGAGTGTTTCCGCAATTTGTGTCATCTTTCCGCTTATTTCTGCGAACTGCTTTTGGAGTTGCTTTGGTTCAGCGGCGCGAGGGTTCCCTCTTGCTTTGGTGAAGATGATTTTGTCAGCACCAAGCGCGATTTTGTTCAGCATGCCAGTGACGTCTTTGTCTTGACAACATCCAAAAACAAGCACCATGGAGTCGTATGGGACATGCGCACCGATTGACTTAATCAATGTTTGCAAGGATGTTGGGTTGTGCGCGCCGTCGACAATAATCTGCGGTCGTTGCCAGACGACTTCCATCCGTCCTGCAACTTTTGTTTCAGCAAGCGAGTTGTAAAGGGCGAGGTCCTCGAATGTAAAACCAAACTTTTTGAGCTGGTCGATTGCTGATATGGCAAGCGCACAGTTTGTTGCTTGGTGTTCGCCGTGGAGCGGAACGGGAATGTGCATGTATTGTGACTCTTCGGTAATAACACAAATACGTGTTTGTTGTTTGCCGTCTGCTCCACCACCAAAGCGTGCGCTGAACTCAATATCGTTCGCAATAACGCGGACTTCGGTTTTGGATTCTTCTGCACACGTTTTGAGCACTTCGGCTACTTCGGGTGTTTGGTGTGCACTGATTGCAGGAGTAGAGGATTTGAATATGCCAGCTTTTTCGCGAGCAATTTCCTCAACAGTACTTCCAAGAATGTTTGTGTGGTCGAGGTCAATTTTTGTTATCAAGGAGACAAGAGGAGTGATTACATTTGTGGAGTCGAGTCGTCCTCCGAGACCGGTTTCAATAATTGCAATATCAATTGCTTGATCAGCAAAATGTTTGAATGCAACTGCGGTAATGAGTTCAAAGAATGTAGGCGTCAAATTTTCTTTGTTTGCCGTATCGACAACTTCTTTGAGTATCGTGGTAAACGAATCTTCGTCAATCATCTCGGTGTTCACAACAATTCGCTCGCGAATATCCACAAGGTGTGGTGATGTGTACTCTCCAACGGTGTATCCGTTTCCGCGCAACATTGACGAAAGCATTGCAACCGTGGAACCCTTGCCGACAGTACCAGCAACATGGACCAAGGGAACCTTGTCGTGTGGGTTGCCCAGTGCCGAAAGAAGCGTACGCATTCGGTCGAGTTTGAATGTTGTCTCGTCGTATTGAACGACACGCATTCGCTCGAAATCCGTCTGCTCGAGCAAGTAGGAAACGGCTGACGAAAACGTCTTAATGGTGGACTTGTTGCCCTTTTTAGCCTTGGTTTCACTGGTGGTCCGCTTCGATGGAGCCTTTTTAGAAGCTGATTTTGCGGTTTTCTTTTTTGTTGTTGTCTTTGGAGTAGCCATAGCCGTGCTATTCTACCATAAATCAGTTTTTAAATCAAATAAGCCAATATAAAGTCTTGCGAGACAAAGGCTTACGAACAAAAGAGGATTTTTCAAGAATGCCCAATAATGCACTTTCACTCGAATCTTGGCGCGTTTTGCGAATTCAAGCCGAATTTGTCGAAGCAATCGACACTCTTTGCAAACTACCTCCAGCGGTGACGGTCTTTGGTTCAGCGAGGCTTCGAGAGGATGACTCACATTATCAATCTGCACGATTGTGTGGGAAACAACTCGTCGATGCTGGTTTTGCGGTGATAACAGGGGGTGGCCCCGGCATAATGGAAGCCGCAAATCGAGGCGCTTTTGAAGCCGAGGGCATGTCGGTGGGGCTAAATATTTCTTTACCATTTGAACAAGACGCAAATCCATACCAAACGATCGA
>CAZURP010000043.1:0-9678 GCA_964623715.1 uncultured Isosphaeraceae bacterium
AGAACGATAGGCTCGCTCAAATCACCAGAAGGCCAGGAGATATCTTGCACGGTTGTCGTGCCGTTGCGTTCAACTCCAAGAACGGTGAACCCATTAGAAGAGGGTGTGACTCCCCATCGCCCCTTTGGAACTGTAAATGATGCAAGCACAATAACACCGTGCTTCTGCAGACCCAGTAGCGTCGCCACCTCGTTTTTCGTCGTTACGAGAATTGGCCAGTCATCCTTACACATAAAAGCAACAAGGTTCCCATCCAGCAATAGTCTAGAGTCAGCAGTGAATACATTTTCGGGCATAACACGATCATCAATGAATGACATCGGTTCCCACGCTCCATTTTGGAGTGTCGATATCAATACCTCCCCATTCTTGTCTTGCGTAGCGGAAAGAAGCTCGCCATAAAAAGGTGTAACCAGCGCACCCGAACCATGTATACTTGGAAGTAACTCCCACTCGTTATCGACATAGTGCACGAGTGCAGTATCGTTCTTGTCGTCACTGCCAAACACAAGTAACGGATTCGATTGGTACAGCAAAAAATCTGTCGGGTGGTTCGTCGTTTCAAACATCGCTTGCATTACGGGCGCTCGCAAAGACGTATTTCTCGAAGTACTCCCTCGCATTGACGAGGCGAGTGTAACCCTGTACAGGCCGACTCCATACGTATCATCAATAAACCACAACGTTTGTTTTTCTACTGCGAGCCCTGTTGGTCTTCGGATTAGAGGGTACACAACAAGAAACTCATTATCCGAAAATCGTTCGCATAACTCATAATCAATATCCTGAGGACGCGAGAACGACGTTACGCTTGGATCAATGTCATGCACAAACCAGACCCCTGCTTCGTTTCCAGACATCGAAAGAGGTGTCGAAAACAACACGCTCACAAGCGCAAACTCAATCATCCTTGTTCTTCCTGTACGTTGCTGATGGTTGTAATGCGTTGCGTAAATACGAAAGGTCCATCACTCGATCCATTGGCTCATCTTTGACGATTGTGGATAAGAAAGAAAATGCAATTTTCACTTCGGTCGAATCTCGACTGTCTTCGAAATCAATAAGCCCTCCGGTTACAGGCCAATACACTTCATGCATGTTGGCAATCTCTACTTGAATTCCGGTCCTGTGTAACGCCTTCGAAATATTGTTCCCCGAGCGAACATTCATCTCTAGTGGCCTGTTTGTTGCAGGGTCAAAAGTAGCAGTCCAATGGTTCTTTCTCAAATCCAGAAGCGTGATTACTCCATCTTGAACTTGCAACTCTCCTTGCGGCAAAGGCGCAAGACCAAGCAACACGAGTGCTGACGATATGTCGGAAAACATTGCATCATCTCCATCGACAGTCAACGTTGTCTCTTCCCCTAACATGTCAAACAACCAGTGTGTTGTTCCGTCACCACCAAACCAAAGGAGAAGTTCGCCAAGTTTCGAAACACGAAGTGAAATTGCACTCCCCTGTTTCCAAAAGTCAAGTTCGCCTTGTTCGCGATGCTTGCCATCCTTGTCTTCCCAACTAAACTCGACCACCCCCCTGCCAACAAGTGCTTCGAAGTTCGCAGTACGTACTTCTTGCGCGTTTCGAATATCCGCAGGTGATTGATCCTCGCGAATTGTTGCCGTTTCATTTTTTTGGGTGCATCCGAAAAAGAGGAAGAAAAGTAAAAAAAAGACTCGCATTAGAAGTCGCCTTGTAAAATTTCACCTAATTGCTCAGATAAATTCTGAATTTCTTCTTCGGCAATTCCAGGATTTTTCACTCGAACGGGCTCGCTTTCGACTCCCTTAAATTGGAGCAACCAAATTTCTCCTGCCTCTGCATCTTCTCTTCCAACAAGCTTTAATTTTCGTTTTCTGAGCAAAACGAGGGCCAATATATAGCGAAATGCCACACGCTGGGGGCGTTCATCGTCGGCGAGGCGTTCAAACAAATCGGTCAAAACAGCATCGTCAATGCCGATTTCTTCCTTTTTCTCTGAATCAGAGACTGTATAAAGCCAGTTGCTAAAGAGCCGTTCTGGGCGTTCGCCTTTCTCCCACGCACCCATGCTGAAATCGAGCCTGTCGAAGCCCTCGTCCTCTTCTCGCTCGCATAAAGTCGCCATTGCTTGCGAGTTGGGAGCCAGTGCATCCCCGGTTGATGCGCATACGCCTGTCGGTCGAGATACGCCCTGTGTGTTTCCAAATCTTGCCATATATGAGAATCCTACGGGATAAGCGTATACTTTGAGGATATGAATTGGGATTATTATGGATACAACGTTTTTGAGACCCTGATTGAGCTCTCGATCATCTGGATTATTATCTATTACGCCTTCCGTTTTCTCAAAGGATCTCGTGGCGGAGTCGTTATTCGCGGGCTCTTTCTGTTGCTGTTTCCACTTTGGCTGCTCCAACTCGTTCCCGAACGGCTTGCGCAATTTGACCGTCTAGATTTTTTCGCTGATCAATTTTTAACCGGTTTGTTTTTGCTCCTTATTATTATCTTCCAACCCGAGCTACGACAAGCTGCCGTTCGTGTAAGTCAGTCAGGAATTTTTGCTCGTTTTAGAAATATGGCTTCGGTCGGCGACTCATCCATTTCTGCGATTGCAAACGCTTCGGTGTTCATCGGTAGGAATCAATTCGGTGGGCTCATCGCAATTGAACGCGAAAACAGAATTGATGACCACGTCATCGGAGGGCAGCCACTTGATGCAGAAGTAAGTGCCCCACTTCTTGAATCAATCTTTTGGCCAAACAATCCACTGCACGACCTTGGATTAATTATTAATGGCAACCGCGTTGTCAAAGCAAACGTGCAGTTTCCTCTCGCAGATGAATCCGCGATGCTTTCATCCGATTTAGGTTCGAGACATCGAGCTGGCGTGGGGTTATCGATGAAGTGCGATGCACTTGTCATCATTATCAGCGAACAAACTGGGCGAGTTTCTTTTGCAGACCACGGTGAGTTAACTTTTATCGACAAGGACGACGTCGAAACCGAACTCGCAAAACGGCTAAACCCAATAGAAGAGGGCTCGGGACAAGTGACAACAACCTCTGAAGAAATAGCATCGTCGGCGGCAAACACACTGGAGCAAACTGAATGAAAAGCAAAGATGATACTATTGCGATCTTGTTTGTCACTGCACTCACAATCGTGGTTTGGGTGTGGGCGGCTGGAAATACAAAATACACTTCTGATGAGACCGTTACTGTGTTTTTCTCTCCTCCTGAAGGTTCGAAAAGTACTATCTCGCCTGAATCGACTTCGCTCACGCTTAGCTTTTCTGGAGCTCGTTCTGCTGTTGATTCTGCAAAAACAGCATGTGAAAATGGTTTGTATTTAATATTGGGTGACACAGATGAACAGCTAACACTTTCTGAAGTCTCTAGAAGAATTTCCTCACTCGACACAATAAAAGATACCGGCGCTATTATTAATGATGCATACTCAAAACAATTCCCTCTCAAAATTCAAACAGTTGAGTTAGTCGAAGCTGCCGTCGAAGTTGACCTTCCGAGTGTAACTATGAGTGGAGATGTTACTGTTGAACCTGCAACAATCACTTTGCATATTCCAAAAAAGATTCGCAAATCTTTCCCCAAAGCAATAACCGTGCAAGCCGTTGTGAGCGAAGTTGCTTTACAACAACTTCAACCTGGGATCGTGCATACGAAAGATGCGGTTATTCGTTTGCCCGAAGAACTCGAAGCTGCGGGTGTGACCGCGTCGCCAAGCCGCGTAGAAGTTACGTTTAAAATTCAATCGAGCACGAAAACAAAAGACCTTGCGCAAGTTCGCATTCTTATTGCCGGTCCCCCAGAAGAGTATGCTTCTTATTCTGTAACTCTCGCAAGAAAAACTATTCCCAATGTCACAATTCAAGCGGATGCTAGTCTTATAGATGGCATTGAAGATGGAAAAGTAAAAGTATTTGCAATTTTGCGTTTGGCTTCTAGCGATATGGAACAACAAATTTCTACGAAACGAATAACTTCATTTCTTGCCATAAAAGAGGATGGCTCTGGGCATGAACTTATCGCCACAGCAGAAACCCCCTCACTCCTCGAAATAGAATTAAGCATTGAGCCAATTGCGCAGCTAGTAACTGAGTAAACTCGTTTACTGCCAGCGACTGGCGAACCATACCTTCTTGCCCCTTCGGAGCAGGATAGTGTTGCCGTGTAACAAATCATCGACTGTCAGTATTCGCTCAAGCGCCTCTCCGCCGTTGACTTTCTCGCCATTGATAGCAACAGAACCATTTTTGAGGAACTCGCGAGCCTCGCGCTTGCTTTTGCATAAATCCGTTTGGGGTAGGAGTTCAATGAGCGACGCTGAATCTGAGCCGAGTAAACTCTTTGAAAATTCACCCGCTGGAACTTCCGAAAACACTTCGTTCAACATGTTTTCGTCGAGCGATGTTACAGCTCCGCCAAACAATGCTTTTGCTGCCTCATTGCAACGAGCCACGTTGTCACTGCCATGAAAAATATTTGTCATGGCGTCTGCAAGGGCTTTCTGGGCAGCGCGTTGATGCGGAGCTTCGCTGTGTTCTTTTTCGATTGAAGTAATTGTTGCTTCATCTAAAAACGTAAACCAACGCAAGAATTTTCCAGCATCATCGTCTGGAATGTTCAGCCAATATTGATGAAATGCGTACGGGCTCGTGCGGTCTTCGGTGAGCCAAATAGCACCTTTTTCAGTTTTGCCAATCTTTGAACCATCGCTTGCTGTCACTAGCGGATTCGTTATCCCCGCACCTCTAAATTGATCATCTTGCAAGCCAGCCATATCACGTCGAATTAAATCTATCCCCGCAACAATGTTTCCATACTGGTCACTTCCAGCAATTTGAATTGTGCAATCCATTGTCCTTCGCAAATGAAGAAAATCGTACGCTTGCAAAATCATGTAACTGAATTCGGTATAGGAAATTCCTTGCTCACGATTATTCAACCGATCTTTCACCGAATCCTTTTGAATCATCGTGTTGACTGAAAAATATTTACCCACATCGCGCAACACATCGAGAAACCCGAGTTCGCACAACCAGTCTGCATTGTTCACAATAATTGCAGCATTTTCACCTTCGAAGTCAAGTACTTTTGAAAAACAACGAAGTTGCCCTTCAATATTTTTTGCGACTTGTTCTTTTGATAAAAGTTGTCGTTCAGCATCTTTCCCAGAAGGGTCACCAATGAGTCCAGTGCCTCCACCCATAAGTACTATTGGTTTGTGTCCAGCAAGTTGCCAATGCCGCAACATTTTTATTGGCATGTAATTGCCAATCGTAAGCGCGTCTTTCGTGGGATCAAAGCCACAGTATGCAATTCGATTTCCACTCGCTAGATGTTCTTGGAGCTCATCACCACCAGTTGTTTGATGAAGGAGCCCGCGCCATTTAAGTTCTTCTAGAAATTGCATGTAGAGTAGTTTACCGCCAAGAAGCGACTTCGTTTCGAGTTTGTTTTCGGTTCAGGTAAATCAGAATAAACACAGGCAATGCGAGATAGAGAGGCGCAGAAATTACGATTTTCGCTAAAAACATTGCTTCAACCTCGCTGTTCTCTTGGACAAGCCTCATTCGGGGAAACCACATCGCCACAGCCGCTGCAACAGTAAAGCAAATATAGAACAGTGACCAGAAGAGTAACGTTATTCTTGCCTTGGGTGCCCTTTGAAGTAGCGCCATGCCTGCACCCGCTAACACAATTGAAAAAATGATATTCAGGCAAGAAGCAGTTGTTGCTATCCAATGAGCCGGTGCCGTTGCTCTTAGTTGCTCAATTAGTTCTTCGTTGAGTTCAACTTCGCCAAAAGGGATTGCGGTGTGTAGCTGTTCCATTTCTGCCATGCCGGTTAACGCTAGGCAACCACCAAAGAGGGATAACCCGCCCACGATGATGCACACCGCGCCAATAGTTGTCGGCCACGTTGCGCTGTATTGCAAATCTTTTTCGTGGAATTGATCCATTTAGAACTGTCGAAGGAATCGTGCGTCGTTTTCGTACATCCATCGAATATCTTGAATGCCGTACTTCAGCATTGCAACTCGTTCTATGCCGAGTCCAAAAGCAAACCCTTGCCACTTGTCGTTATCGATTCCAACTTGTTCGAACACGTTGGGGTCAACCAGACCACATCCGCCTATTTCTACCCACTGCCATTTGCCCTTGATTTTCATCTTCATGTCCACCTCGGCAGAGGGCTCTGTGAATGGGAAAAAACTCGGGCGGAAACGCACTTCGGCCTCTTCCCCAAAATACGATTTAGCAAACTGGAAGAGCGTTGTTTTCAAATCAACCATAGAGACCTTTGGCGCTACGAGCAAGCCTTCGCACTGATGAAACATGCTGAAGTGTGTCGCGTCGTGCGTGTCTGGCCTATAGACACGTCCAACAGCAATAATTTTTATTGGCGGAGGCGTCGACTCCATGACGCGAATTTGCACCGTGGAGGTTTGGCTGCGAAGCATGCGGTCGCCGCCCATGAAAAAGTTATCAATTGGATCCCGTGCGGGATGGTCTTCCGGAATATTCAATGCATGAAAGTTGTGATATTCGTCTTCCACTTCGGGACCGTAAGCAACAGTGAAACCCATGCGACTAAACACTTCGGTGATACCATCTATAGTCTTGGTGATGACATGCCGCCGACCGAGAGCGACGTCATTCCCTGGTTCGGTCACATCCATCGGTGGTCTCGATGACGAACTGCCTGCGAGTTCCTGCTTACGAGAATCGAAAGCGCTCTCGAGTGTATTTTTGACTTCGTTGAGCCTTTTACCGACAGCGGGTTTGTCTTCCTTGGCAACGTCTTTCATAAGGGGCATAACGCCTTTTAACCGTCCTTTTGAGCCTAGGTACGAGACTCGCCATGATTCCAAGCCGACAATCGAATCGACCGAAGAAATTTCCTCAATCGCATCTTCTTGTAATTTTTTGAGCGTCGCGAGCATCTGCGCATGATACCGAAATTTAGGTCTTCGCCCTTTGTTTAGTGCCTGATCTCCCCCCCTCAAAGCTGGTGTGACAGTCACTGTCATACGGCGATCAAGGCAAAGTCGGTGCGCAAATGGCAATACGGTGTGACTGTCACGTGGTGTCTGACCTCTCCCCCCAAAAAAAACAGCCCCGAGGAGTTCGGGGCTGTTTTGCGTTTTAAAAAAGAGAGAGGCTTACTCTTCAGTCGTTTCAGCATCATCAGATGATGAGTCCGCTTCTGGGGCAAGTTCTTCCTCAGCTACGACTTCAGGAGCTGCTTCTGCTTCAGTAACGGGGGTATCTTCAGCTTCTGGTGCTTCTTCCTCAACAGCTGGAGCTGTCGCAACAAGCACCTTTGCGGCAAAATCGCGACGGCGTTGTTTTTGGGTTCGACGACGAGAATCCCCGCCACCAACTTGTGGCCCTTCTTCTTCACCAACAAGTTGCAGAATAACCAAGTCAGTTCCATCTCCAAGGCGACGTTTACCAATTTTAATGACACGTGTATAGCCGCCATCACGGTCTGCAAATTTTGGGCCAACTACAGACATGATATGTTGCACAAGACGGGGCGCCTTACGAACTTCACCATATCTGTTGAACTCAATTGTATCTTCGCTAGGTAAATCAAAGTGGTCATTGTGCTTTGCAGAATCTGGCACGTTTGGATCCGCAACCCAGACATGAATTTTGCGGTCGTTGATCATTTGTTCAATGCGCTTTCGTGCATTAAAACCACCGCGCTTTGCGATAGTAATGATTTTTTCCACAAATGGTTGAACTGCTTTCGCTTTTGGCAAGGTCGTTTCAATTTGACCGTGTTCAAAAAGCCCGGCAGCAAGATTGCGAAGCATTGCTGTGCGGTGCTCGCTGTCTCTGCATAATTGTTTTCCATGAATTCTATGTCGCATGGTCGTACTCCTTTACGAAACGTATAAGACGTCTCGTTTATTCATCACCTTCAGCGGACCCGATGACCTCGTCTTCGGGTGCTGGATTTTCATTCGTTTGTTCACTACAACACTCGCCGTCATTGCAACAATCATCATCAAGACAATCTTCGTCGTCGCAATAGTCATCACCCTGATCTTGTGGTGGAAGCTCTACTGTGCCATCAACACCTGGGGGCAATGGCATGCCGAGTGTGAGGTTCAAATCGTCAAGCTTTCGCTTAATTTCTCGAAGCGAAGTTCGTCCGAAACTTCGAATTCGAAGCAATTCTCGGTCGTTCAGCGAGACGAGTTGCGCAACACGGTCAATTGAAGCGAGTTCCAAACAGTTCGATGATCGAACCGTAAGATCAAGATCAAGAATTGACATATTCAGTTTTCGGATGAGTTCTTCATCAACAGCTGCCGCTGCTGCTGCCTCTGCACTCACGACTTTTGTACCGAGTGAGTCAAACTGAACAAATGCATTCAGGTGCTTTCGAAGAATCTTAGCGGATTCGACAAGGCACATTTCAGGGCTCACAGTGCCGTCTGTCCAAATATCGAGGATGAGCCGGTCAAAGTTCGTTTGTTGGCCAACACGTGTATTTTCAACACGGTAGCGCACACGTTGCACGGGACTAAAGGATGCATCGATTGGAATCTCACCAATAACTTGCTCGTCCTTCGTTGCATATTGTTCAGCGGCTGGTACGTACCCGCGGCCACGCTCAATAGTCAATTCCATTTCAAAATCAACTGTATCTGTTAGTGTTGCAATCACGTGATCTGGGTTAAACACAGTCACTGAAGCATCCGATTCAATCAAATCTGCTGTTACTTCGCCTGGTCCTGAAGCAGAAAGGCGAAGAACCTTAGGCTCATCAGAATCGACATCAACAATGAGACCCTTCACGTTCAAGACGATGTCAACCATGTCCTGCTTCACGCCCTCGAGTGTACAGAACTCGTGCTCTGCGCCTTTTACGCGAATAGATGTGATTGCTGAGCCCTCGATAGTGCTGAGTAATATTCTGCGGAGTGAGTTGCCTACAGTTGTGCCAAAACCATTTTCAAATGGTTCGACAATGAAACGACCAAATGTGTCGCTCTTTGACTTTTCTTCTAAAATTACACTTGCGGGGAGTTCGAGTCCGCGCCATCGTACATGCATCATTGTTCTTTCCTCTTTGACAGTGGCTACTAGCCAAAATAAACGCTAACCTGGAATCGGAGGACGATGGCTGTCAAACCCATCGAACCCATCTCCTAGGAGCGACAAAATACTTACTTAGACACGTCGTTGTTTCTTTGGACGACAGCCGTTATGTGGTACACCAGTGTGATCTTCAACAGCGGTGATACGCAAACCATTTTGTTCAAGCGAGGTAATCGCGGAATCACGACCACTGCCTGGACCCTTCACACGAATTTCAACTTCAGTCACACCCATTCGGCGACCTTTTGTTGCCACTTTTTCTGCAGCGCGTGCTGCCGCAAATGGTGTTGCCTTACGAGCACCTTTAAAACCTACCGTTCCGGCGGAATCCCAGCAAAGAGTTTCGCCGCTTAGGTCTGTCATTGTGACAATCGTGTTGTTGAATGTTGCTTTGACATGGACAATAGCCTTGCCAATATTTTTTCGTAGTTTTTTCTTCGCCATAATTTCCTATCCTTTTTCGCTCATACGATTCCATAACTCGCTGGAACCTTGCGAGTGAATCGGCACGTGCCGAATCACTTTTTAGCCTTTAACGCCCTTTTTGCCTGCAACAGT
>CAZURP010000044.1:0-9648 GCA_964623715.1 uncultured Isosphaeraceae bacterium
AGAATGCCGCCAATAATGTGATCGTCTTAAATAGTTGGTTCTTCATGTCTAATCTTCCGTACAATTGCTCTGTGGGGTTTCAAAAAGTGGCTGTAAAAAAAGGGGGATTCTGTATTGTAAACAAACACCGCTCAAGGGCAAGCGGTGATACCTTATAACGTGATTGTTGGCACAATATTGCCGATACTAAAGTCATATCTACGCCTTTGACGGCTCAATCGCCCTTTCTACGCCACTTGGAGACAGTAATGCCATTCTCGGACCTTCCCGAACATCTATTCATGCCCGCCCTACGTCAGTTTCAAGCGTGGCCAGTCCAAAAGGATGGAAATAAATTCATCGCACTTCGTGACCCATTTATGCTCACAAAAGAAGTGATTGCAATTCCCCCAAAAGTGTTTGCTGCCATCCAACTCATTGACGGGGATACGACACTTGACGATCTTGCTGTAAAAACCAAGGCAAAGCCCGAAGAGCTTATCGAACTCGTCACAAAACTTGACAATGTCGGGCTTCTCTGGGGTCCTACAGCAAAAAAACTAGAAGAATCTGCAGTTGAAAGACTTCATGAAGCTGGAACATTCCCTGTCAGGGCAAGCGGCTCGCTGGGTGAAACTCGTGACGCATGCAAAGAACAACTAGACAAGTGGTTCGCAGAAACAGAAGACCCTGAATTCGAACAACCCATCAGAGCGATTGTTGCGCCACACCTCGATTACGACAGAGGTTGGCCGAACTATGCATCCGCGTATTACGGATGGAAAGAGATGGACGCGCCAGACCGAGTTGTTATTTTGGGCACAAACCACTTTGGCAATGGAGATGGTGTCATTCTTTCAACTATCGGGTTCACATCGCCTCTTGGCGAATGCCCAATCGATAAAGAGGTTGTTCACAAACTCACCGACAAATTTGGAAGTGCGATTACAGCAGATTTGATTGATCACTCTGCTGAACACTCCATCGAACTCCACCTGCCTTGGATACAACATTGTTTTGGTGATGTTCCAATTGTCGCGGCGCTTATCCCAAACCCCCTCATCGAAATGATTGAAGACGATGGTGGTCGCACGAGTACCGAGGAATTTGTCACGGCACTGAGTGAAATTCTTTCAGAGGTTGGTGGCAATACGCTCTTTGTTGCATCAGCGGATTTGAGTCACGTCGGACAGCAATTTGGCGAGCCGCGCCCAGTCGATGACCAACGAAAATTTGACGTTGAACGGCACGACCGTGAAATGATGGCAAAGTTCATCGAGAACGATGCCGATGGTTTTGTCGAGGCGATGAAGTGGAACAATAACGCAACGCAGTGGTGCTCGATAGGCAATATGTCTGCACTCTTGCCCCTCGTCAAACCAGAAGAAATCGAATTGATTGATTACCGACAATGGTGCGATCAAAAAGGGGTTGCTCTTGTCTCTTCTTGTGCAATGGCAATGCTTTAAAAGGTAAAACAAACTATTGAAGCGAAGTTATTGTTACATGTTATTGATACGAGGTCTCGCTGTTGTTGCAATGTTTGCCGCGCAAGTGATTCCTGCTCGGTGTTTAGACATAGACCAGTTTGGTGTTTTTTCATACATCACTTCTCTACTTACAGTGCTCACGTTTGTTGTTATCTGGGGAACTGACCGATACTCTTTGAAATCATTTTCTTTAGCAAAGAGTAATGGTGATGCAAGTAATGTTTGCAAACAAAGTACATTTGGCGTGTACTCTGTCTTGTTTATCAACACGATTCTCGTTGCAATTTTTCTCTACTTTTATCTTCCAAGCCATCTTGGCGAGAATTACTCTATCCCAATTCTGTTCATCTGTTCCCTTATCCTCTTTGGACGAACAATCGCAAGAGTAAGCTCTTCTGTTACGAAAGGGCTAGGAAATGTCCTCACCGCTGAATTTACTTTTAGCTTCCTCCGCCCACTCTTGTTTGCTGCTCTGGTAACTTCTTTTTATCTTCTTTACAAAAGTATCAGCCTCTACCAAGTCCTTATTCTTTTCTCAATTGCATATTTTTCGGTATTTATCATTACGTCCATAAAAAATACCACCGCAGTAGGGAAGATTACGAAGCCCAAACTACAAGCAATTCCTGCAGTCTATAAATCTTCGTTCTTTTTCTTTCTTGTTGGTGTGGGAATGCCGCTCATGGCGAACATTAACACCATCCAACTCGGAAATATGCGCTCAGCCGACGACGTTGCTTTGTACTCAGCGGCTGCGAAGATTGTGAGCCTTGTTGCCGTGGGGTTGGTCTCTGCGAACTTGCTTATCTCACCAAAACTCTCGCCCCTCTATTACGACGGCAAACTGAGTGAGATGTATACCCTGATTCGAAAAAACAACGCTTTCATAGCGTGCATTACCGTGATTCCAGTCTTAATCATTGCATTTTTCTCAGAACAAGTACTGTCTATCTTTGGGGAAAAATACATTGAGGCCGCGCCACTTCTGCGATTACTCGTAATTGGACAAGCATTGAATGTGCTCTGTGGGCCTGTTCTTTTGGTTGCAACGTTAATCGGCTTTCAAAAATCTGCCTCTACAATCGTGCTAACGATGGCCTTCGTCAATTGGCTACTCTGCGTATTGTTCATACCTATGTACGGAACAATTGGCGCTGTATACGCCTGTGTCATTGCAAATATCTTGCTCAATGTAGGGCTTGCCATTATTATCTATTACAATACTAATTTGGACGTCACAATGTTGAACCTATGAAAGATAAAGTATGCCAAATAGACCCTTACACGACATTGAAGAATATTTGTTTTTTATTGTTGGTTGTGGAAGATCGGGCACCACGCTTTTTAGAATTATTCTGGATGCCCATCCTGACATATTCATCCCGCCTGAAACATTTTTTTTCAACCAAATTGCAGGTGGAGAGTTTGGCTCGGGCAATCTTTCTACAAAGAACAAAGTTGACATTCTGCTAAACAAATGGTGGGTGAAGGACATGAAGGTTCAGCGATCCGCTATTACTGAATTGCTCAAAGACGACAACGAGACATGGAGGAATGTCTTTCTCGCCTTTATCGCTTCGCTTTCAGCCAATTCCGGCGCGACCACGTACGGTGAAAAAACACCCGGACATGTCCAGTATGCCCAAACATTGCTCGACACATTCCCAAAATGCAGAATACTATTTATGGTCCGAGATCCTCGAGCTTCTTTCGCTTCCTTCAGAAAGTCGAAGGTTGGCACTGGGCAAATCAGCTCGTTTGTAAAAACATGGTCGTTCGCGGCTACGACTGAGCAATCTCTCAATACCAATCCAAGGTGCATGCGCGTGCAATACGAAGATTTAGTAACAAACACAGAACACGTGATGCAAAGCGTGTGCTCGTTCCTAGGGCTAACTTTCGAAGCCTCTATGATGAATTACCATGACAGAGATGACCCTGACTATTCACCAGAGCAAAGTCACCACAAAAATACACTCAAGCCAATTTTTACGTCCGGACTCAATAAATGGAAATCTGCATTGACTGATAACCAAATTGGATTACTTGAACATTGTTTGGGAAAACAGATGGGACCATTAGGATATGAACTTGAGGGGCACAAAGTATCGTGTCCAAAAACCAGACTTCTTTTTTCAATGTTCAAAGACAAATTAATGAGAGCGTTCATCTTAAAACCAAGACAATTTGTCCGGAAAAAAAGAGCGACCACTCGGCAACGTAAGCGCACTAACTAAATCAAAGTTTACAAACAGCCTCTGCATCAGGAAACTGAATCAGCCCAAGAAGCATTTTCTTCGTAGCCAAGTGCAATGAGCACATCTCCAGCGACATCTTGAAACATTTGTGCATTTTCTTTTGTGAAATGCCCTTTCCAATCTCCAGCAATTCCTTTTCGCAATGGCGCGCCTAACTCCGATTTGCTCTGCAACCGTTTAAACGAAAATTTATCGAGAGTAGCCTGAATACATTCACGGTCTGCCCCTTCGCCTGTGATAGTTTCAATACATTGGCTTAATTCCTCAATGCCAGAGCTGAGGAGATTTTCATACAAAACAAGGCTTTGCTTCGGTGATTTCTGCTCTAAAAATGACTGAATGTGCTTACTCCAAGTTACGGGTGAAGCAGGAGGATCTTGAAGATACAACTCAAGGAAGGGGTGAAAATATTTCATCTTCTCTTCAGGCGACGGCATTTCTTTTGGAAAAATATTCCGTAAAGATTTACATAGTTTTTTAGGAGAGTTTGGCTGCAACTTTCGTAGTTCATAATGGAACATCGAAACGGCAACGTCCCTTCCATCACGCGCAACGTAGACCAGCGGTGTGTAAGCGCGCTTTGGCAAATCGTGACCATGTACGATTGATGAGAATGTATGAGGCAATAATGCAAACTGAGGGAAAGGCATTTTTAGCGAATCTGCAATAAGTTGGCAAACCCAAGTTGTACCACTTTTTGGGAATCCGAGCACGTACACCATTGGAAAGGTCTCAGGATATCTTGCTCCCAAAAACATCGTTCCTTTGTGTGCAAAACCGCGCAGAATACGACTGCCTTGAATTCGATCAATAACTTTCGTCATCAGGGCATTGTACATTCTTGCTGTTGGGCTCGGATACTGAATGGCATATTTTCAAGCGGGGTAATTCTTCGGTCTCGACATAAGAAGAGCAATCCTGCCACAATACACCGATGCAAGTTGTCATGCAAAGAGTAACAAACGCAAAAGTCACCGTAGACTCTATTGGGTTCGAAGCCTCAATCAAAGACGGGCTCTGTGTTTTCCTAGGAATAGAAAAGGGAGACGACCATTCTCATGCAAGTTGGATTGCAAAAAAAATAGCCCACCTTCGTGTTTTTAGAGACTTCGATGACAAAATGAATCTTTCTGTGCAAGACATACAAGGAGAAATACTGCTCATTAGCCAATTCACTTTGGCAGGTGATTGCGCAAAAGGGAACCGACCAAGTTTTATTCGTGCAGCGGACCCTGAGATTGCAGAACCTCTTGTGGAACTTGTTGGAAAACTAGTACAAGAAGAACACAGAGTTCCTGTTAAAAAAGGTGTTTTTGGTGCAATGATGAAAATAACAATGACAAACGATGGTCCTGTCACACTTCTTGTTCAGCGAGCTTAATATACCACCAATGGATTACCGCACAGCTAAACTGCACCAAGAAACAAGCAAGCTCATGGGCGTTGATTTTCTTCCAATTGGGGATGTCATTCCAAGCGAAACTCCCTCAGCAAACGCGACCATAGACAAACAACGATTGCTTGATGCATTGCAAAAAAAACATGATGAAACATGTCCTCACTGCACCGTTGCGACGGGGCACACACAGACCGTCTTTGGAGCGGGGAACCCTCACGCCTCCCTCATCTTCATCGGAGAAGCGCCAGGCGTTGAAGAAGACGCGCAAGGTGTTCCATTTGTGGGTCCAGCCGGACAAAAACTCAATCAAATTATTTCAGCCCTTGGGCTGCAATGCGAAGATGTGTACATCGCCAATGTCCTGAAAAGCCGACCAACAGATAATCGAACGCCGTTGCCCACAGAAGTAGAACAATGTGGACCGTTCCTCAAAGAGCAAATTGATATCATCGAGCCAAAAGTGATTGTCACGCTCGGCTCTCCCGCCACAAAGTACATGCTGTGCACGAACGAAGGCATCACAAGGCTTCGCGGACGATGGGGAATGTTCGGGACAATTCCCGTACTACCCACCTACCACCCCGCGTATCTCTTACGAAATTACACAGAGGAAATCCGTAGGCAAGTCTGGAATGATATGCAGCAAGTAATCGAAAAATTGGCGCTTTAGTGCACAGCCCGCAACCCCTTATTTTGCATAGATTTGGGCGATAAAGTGTTTTTTCAATAAAAAAAACGGGATTTTTTTCTTGATTTATGCGTAAAATCGGCAACAATACTCGCATACCAATAAGGCGGGACCGAGGCGACGTATGCCCCTGTTTTCAGTACCATTTCTTCACTCTAGCTATCCACCAGGATAATGAGACAATAATGCAAATTCCAGAAAAACTAGTCGATCAGCCCACCTATAGCATGGCGCTCTTTCGAGCCGCGATTCACCCTGAATTCTTCGAAATCGAAGACCGTGTGAACGTGACGCATAATGGATACGACTTTGAGGCATGGCTCCTCAAGGGCTCGCACGTTCTTCGTTTTGAGTATGAGGGCACGTGCGTTACGGAAGTCATCGCTCCAAACACAGACGACCTACCAGAGCGTGGTCACGTCACTTCACTTGTTTGCGCTGGCGAGCGAGATCATGAACAAGATTTCGGCGACCGAATCACACTTATCAACTCAATGCAAATTGAATTGCTTCCAGAGCACTTGTTTGCTGATAGTTATGGTGAACTTACTGATTTCGCAAGAGAATCAAACGCCAAGATGATTGAGTACACAACAGAAGAAGGTGTCCGAGGCGTAAGCATCTTAGATGTACAACGGTTCAGAGATGAATTGCACGTACAGTCTTATCACCTCTGCTCAAGGCATGGCGTTGTTCTTCGCACACAATCTATTTTTGAAATCAAACCAGAATCAACAAAAGCATAACGCTGTTGTAATTCATTCTTGTTCACTTGCGCACACATCAAATGTGTCACGCTTATCGCATGCCTTGCGCATGAGCAAATACACCATCATGCTCATGCTGAAAAAACCGCTGAAGACCCATCCAGCCATCAAGCATCGAATGAGTGTCTCCCAAAATTGAATGACGTACCCTGCGCCTGATTCATACCAAGCCAAACCAACCGCTGGAACCGTTCCCTGTTGAAACATTCCCGCGCTTCGAAGCGAATCATTTAACGTGCCGGCATCGACAAGATTTGCAGTGATGCGCAATGTCAAGTCCGCGAAAATCGTAACGAGTACATACCCAATTACAAGCGAAATTAGTAGTGTCAACGCGTACGCAAGATAACGTATCGTGTGTGAGATGGCAAAGGAAAATGCTCGTTGAATCGACTCTTCACCACCGCAACCTTCTGCAACAACTGCGGGTATAAGCATTGGAAAACACGTCGCGTACCCAACTGAAATTATGGCAACTAAGAAACCAAGCAAAAGAGCAAAACCGTACAAAATCGCGCCAATAAAGTTGAGCCACGGCACACTCAGTAGAACCAGGCCCATCAACATCAAGAAAACAGCGATTGACGCAACAAGCATCGCGGGCGCTAACACTGCTACGAGTAACTGTCGCCAATGACTCAGCGAATAATCAAATGCTTCGCCAACACTCAGTCGCTGAGATTGTGCGTGCCAGCAAATTTGCATTCTTGCAATTGCTCCGCCGCCAATGCAAAGGACGTAGACGAGCAAAAAACCATACAAACTAATAAACCAGTGATAGCCCTGGCTCCAAAGTAGTTGTGGCAAGTACCAGACTATCGACACAACACCCGAGCACATCGACTGAAGATCAAACGATACCCCTGCATCCACGATTGTGTTCCATTGAAGTACAACGTAGGTAGCCGATGCTTCAAAAGGCCCCCGCCTTCGCACGCGTTCTAATTCAATAAACAGCCGTCTAAACTCTGTTTGATCTTTTTCTTGTACATCCCCTTCGAATACAAACTCTTCCCAAGCAGAAAGTAAGTGCGCCTGTGCTTCAACTGCTGTCCAACTATTTGAATCGTCTGGAGCAATGTGCCCCAATGATGTTGCCGCTTGCGCAATTGCTACGGCCCTGCTTTGCAATAACTCTTCGTGGTTGTTTGTGCCAAGGGCTGATGCATCAACTCTCGAGAACGAATCCCAAAGACTGCCTGATGCGAGTAACACCAAAACCATAAGCAACGAGACAATCAACCTTGCTGGATGAAATGAACTACCAATTGCACCTACTATCTTCTGAAACTGGAAAATCGTGCCAATTTCTACGCCGTTCACGATTGTTCTTTGTTCCCTCATAACAATATCGTAGCAAGAAATTACGTTCTTACGGGCATGCGCCCCAACTACCGACAACTTCAAGTAGATCGTTTACACCGACAATTCCATCGCCATCAACATCGCCTGAGCATGGGCTCGGGCATTGACCCCACAAATCAATGATAGAGAGAATGTCAGAAACACCGACGTTTCCATCACCGTCAACATCTGATGGACAAGGTTCAGCAGTATCGCAATCGATTGAAGCGGAGAGTATGCGAACGATTGCATGCCTGTCAATTGTCCCTGTAAATGGGTGTGCATTTTCTTTAAGCGTATCGCCTTGTTCACTTAAGAATCTGTCCATTTGTTGGACTTCAACAAAAACGCGAGACACGCCTTGTGCAGGAACTGTCCCGATTTCAACAGGATTGCGGGGTTCCGTCACGTCAACCATTTGTAAACCATAATTATCATTTGCGACAACTGCGTAATCGTCGACACCCGGGGGTGCAAGTTGGCTCACAATTTCTACATCGACAACCCTCCCACCAAGATCAACGTTCGAGACAAAATAGATCCCATCAGGATCGGTTATGTCATAAATATCAAGTCCAGCAGAACCCACTCCAACATATAAGTAATCGTGTTCACGAGAAGGTTCAACGTCTGTTGCAACAACCCATCGAGTGTAAACATCGACTGCAAATGCATCGCCCGTATTGATTGTTTCAACAAGTTGTGGGTATTCAATATCTGGCAGTAAGTCTATAACGTGCACACCTGCGGAAGTATCTGCGACATACGCGCGAATTGCAAAATCATTTCCAATTTGGTAATGGCTAAAGACAAAGACGTCGTTGGCACTAATATTGCCCACCGTTGCAGCAATGTAGGGTGACGCATGATTAGCGATATTCACGATAACAAGACCATCATTTCCTGCAGGGATGAATAGGTGAATTCCCCAAGGGACTACTCTTAGTGCTCCCGGAATATCAATTGTTGAAACGTATGTCGCCGTAGAAGGCGTTTCGTTATCATAAATATGAACACCGGTGCCTTCGTCAACTACGTAGAGATATCGAGAAACACGTGCGACATCGATCGCATTTACATCCTCAATTACTCCAACTACTTCGTCGGGTGAATCTGACTCTCGGTCATAAATTGCAACTCCATCAATCCCTTGTGCGACATATAAAAATTCAACTGTGCCCTCTACTACATCTGGCTTCGTTGCAATTGCTTTTGGAGTTCCTGCTGTGGCAACAGTTCCATCTGGCTCTGGGAGATCCGGATTTGCGTGGCGATTATATTGCCGCAGCTCTTCTCCAACAGTAAACACTTTATCGCGGGCAATTGTGTAGAGCCCCGTTCCAAAACCAAGCGACGCAGGTGATCGATGACATTCCGCACAAGTCCTTACCTCGCCAGCGCCCCGCACTGTGTGTGGTTGCACGGGGTTGTGCCCGAGCCCCGAAAGCCCGTTACTCGTGACTGGCATGACAAAGTCTAATTTTTTGCTTCCATCTGGAGCTGTAACATCCGCAATCGGGTGACATGAGACAACGTAGGGTGCGATTCTTCCTTCGCTGTTTGGCCCTAAAGAGAAATGGCGCAGTGCTTCAAATATCTTATTGTTCGTTGAAACTTTTCCGACTTCAAATTCGCCCGTAACATAATTCAAACCCATTTGGGTTTCGTCGCGTTCAAAGTGACAACCAAAACAATTTGGCAACCAAGAAGTGTGGCAGGAGTA
>CAZURP010000045.1:0-7801 GCA_964623715.1 uncultured Isosphaeraceae bacterium
GCAAAAATCTTGTCGGCAAGACCGACAAATGCAACTAAAATTTGCTGAATAAGAATTGGTATCGCAAGAAACCAAATTGCACTCCACATAGTTTTACCTGCCAACGACCCGCTTCGTATTGACCCAGCTGGTTCGGATAGTGGTTCAGGTAAATCCTCAGGCGAGGGTTGCATCGCTGAAATTCTGCGTTGCTCCTCTTCGCTTGAAAAAGGTTCTTTGTTCTCAGTCACTGACCAACTGCATCGTCATCGTACGTAGACTTAACGGTTGCCTCTTTCAAACCAACAGGCGAATCCGGAAGTTCGTGAACGCGGTATTCCCAAAACATCACTCTGTCCCACCAGCTCGCCGCGTGCTTGTACGTTGGGTATTCATAATCAGATTGAAAGGCGAACAAATCTCCTCGCTCGCTCTCAACGACATCGCCCCAAACAAGCCAAGCATCCCAGTCCGTTCCAAAGACTTGCCCAGTCAACACATGCAAGGATTGTGCAGAGGCGAGGTTGATTGAAAGGTCGTTTGCATGCAAACCAGTTATGAGTTCATTGTACACCCGCTTTTCTGGATATTGCCCAAGTGCTGTTGCAACAATTGCCCGCACTTGGTGTTCTTCGTCTTGGTTTCGAAGCGAACGCAACAACAATGAAACAACAGCTTGGTTGTGTAGCCGCTGCAATGCTCTTGCACTTGCTCGGCGAACTTGTACGCTCTGCGTCTTCTCCATACCCAGCCAAGGCGCAATCAACTCCGCATCCTCCACCGTGCCAAAACGAGTAAGCGCTTTAATCGCTGAAGCTCGAACAAGAGGGTCGCGGTCGTGCTCGATGTAATCTCGATAAAGACGGAGGTACTCTGGCGCACCACCAAAGGGTGAATTCGACAAAAGAGTAATGCCTTCTCGTCGCCTATTTGAGTTGTATTGGTTTGATGCCATCATTGCAGCATCGTGCGGAGTCAAAGGAGAAAAACCTTCCGCAAGATTGTTAAAGTCATCAGAAACACAACTTGTCAACAGAGCAAAAGTAAGTAACGCTACGATTTTCATGATGAAGTTTCATCCTCTGTCATTCGAACTCGAATGGTTTCTAGCATACTGTTCACTTCTTCAGCCATTTTGGTGTTTGGAAACTGTTTGATGATGACTTCGCCAAATTCTATTGCTTCCTGCCAACGGTGATCACTTACCGCCATCTTAAATCTTGCACCAAGTGAATCGCGATATTTCACAATCACATCAGTTGCAGTATCTCGGAATCTTCTTGCTTCGTCAGGGGTGAGGTACCCGTCTAACTCTCGAAGCAACTGCATCGCTTCTTCGACATTTTCCAATTCAGCTGATTGCAAAAATTTCGCTTCAAGTTCAAGTCGGTATTGCGAACGCACATCTGCTATCCGCTGTTCGATAGCGTGCAGACGGGGTGATTCAGGAAATAGCCTTCGCAGTTTTGCCGCGAACTGATATGCATCAACCCACCTGTGCTGGACAAGTAAATGTTGTAAATTTTCGATCTCTTCACGAATACGTGCGTCATGATGTTCATGAATAATCGCTTGCACTTTACTTCGTAAGGCTTCCGCTTCCTCGACAGCGCCAAATTCACTGGCCATTTGGTCACAAAGCACAAGAGCGGAGTGGAACTCTCCCTTCGCAAGATCGCTCTGCACTGTGTTTCGAAGAATACTCAGTTCACGATCTCTGAATAGCACACGCTTTGCGTTTTCAGACAATTGCACGGCTTCAAGAATTGCGTCGAGTTTCTCAGAATCATCTGAGCCAGAAGCACTCGCCAATTTCAATTGGGAACCAAGTACCGCGGCAACAACAACGACGCCAAGTATTATTGAAGAAGCGAGAAACAACCCAGATGACAACTCACCCGCTTCTCCCGTTGCGCCGAGCAGAACGCCAAGCATCGCAATTGTTGCGATTATTAAGTAAGAAGAAATAATATTGTTGCTCATTTTGTAGGGTACCTTTAACTGCCGGGGACGGCTTCTCCACAATCTGATTCAATTGGCACCAAGCAAAGGAATTCCAAAGGGTGATTTCCAGTATTCCGAAACTGGTGTACGTCATTCGATGGAACAAACAAACTGTCACCCCCAGAAATTAAGGCTATTTCACCACCACATTCTACTTCTCCTTCCCCAGAAAGTACAAGTACTTCGTGCTCCCAGGGATGCTGATGTTTTGGTGTATATCCACCTGGCGCAACGGAGAAATGGCGCATCGCAAATGTTGGCGCGTTGTCATCTCGACCAACGAGCAATTTCATCGTCACGCCTTGTACACCGTCACCATGAACAGGTGTGCCTTCCATTGAATTGATACTTCGTTTGATCATTTTTAGTATGCTTTCACAAATTGCATTGTATACCCAAGGAGCCCTGCCCATGCCCATCGAAATAACCCCATTTGTACTCGGAGACTTTCAAACGAACTGCCACGTGGTGACAGACTGCGACGACTGCTGGGTTGTCGATTGCGGATATTCACCAGAACCGCTTATTCGCTTCCTCGCAGAGGAAGAGTTGCAACCGACCTCGATCCTACTGACGCATTGCCATGCCGATCACATTGCAGGGCTGGATATTCTTCGAAATGCAATCGGCAGCGTGCCTGTGTACTGCCATCCCGTTGAAACCGAATGGAACATGAATCCCACGCTGAATTTATCTGAGTTTGGTGGAATGCCGATCACTGTTTCTGCACCAGACGGCGAAATTAAGGAAGGTGATGATTTGGCACTTGGTGATTCTTTCTGGCGCATTCTCCATACTCCCGGACACAGCCCCGGAAGCATTTGTTTTGTCAATGACAAGGCAAATATTGCCATTGTTGGGGATACACTTTTTGCAGGATCAATCGGGAGGCATGATTTCCCAACAAGCAGCGTCGAAGATTTACGGCACTCAATCAAAAATGTCCTGATGGCACTTCCCGATGACATGCAAATCTATCCAGGCCATGGTCCTAGTACCACTATTGGCCACGAACGCGCGACAAACCCCTTCGTACTCACAGGCTTTTAAAAATCCGCTCCTCCGAAAAAAACTCCTCAGAGACATTTATTTACTTTTAGGCGCCTAACCCTATGCGACTTCAATGGTTACGCATAGGCAATAGCCCGTATTTTCCTCTGAGACTTTTTTTCATACTTTTCCAGAAGCAAACTATTGTGCTTAAGACACTTACGCAAACACAAAAATAAAAATATGTCTCTGAGGAATTTTCCGCAGAAAAGAAAACGTCTCAGAGCCAAATAATTGTTTGGCTCTGAGACGTATAAACAAATAGTAAAATATTACTCGTCGTCGTTGTCGGGTTGGAACGATTTCACCACTTCTTGCTGGACATTCGCTGGGGTACGCTCATCGTGGGAATACTCCATTTCATAAGAGCCAGTACCGCCTGTGATTGAGTTCAGTTGATTTGTATACGACATCACTTCAGAAAGCGGAGCTTCAGCCTCAAGTAGTGCTTGGTCCCCAGGTAACATTTCTGTACCTAGAATCCGACCACGACGGCCAGAGATGTCTGAAGAAATATCACCAATCATGTCCATAGGAATCGCGATGTGCATCTTCACAAATGGCTCAAGTAAAACCGGCTTCGCCTTCTTCACGGCTGCGATAAATGCTTTTTTACCCGCAGTCATAAACGCAATTTCTTTTGAATCAACTGCATGGTGCTTCCCATCGTAGACAGTCACTTTAATGTTATACATTGGGTACCCAGCAATAGCTCCATCGCACATCACTGATTTTACACCCTTCTCAATCGCGGGCATAAATTGTTTTGGAACAGAACCGCCAAATGTATCGTCAACAAAGACAAAACCATCTGGCGAGGCTTCGGTCTCTTCACCCACAGCTGGTTCAACGCGCAAGTACACCTCGCCGAATTGTCCAGAACCACCAGATTGTTTCTTGTGTTTATGGTGCCCTTCAGCGCCAGAAGTAATTGTCTCTTTATAGGCAACCTTCGGCGTGCGAGTCTCCACCTCAACACCGTAACGATCCTTCATCAATCGAAGCTTAACTCGCAAGTGAATATCGCCCAATCCACGCAACACGAGGTCGCCAGTTGCTGCCACGCGGTCGACTTCAAGCGTCGGGTCTTCTGCTTGCAACTTTGTTAACGCTTCACCGAGTTTTGTTTCTGCATTGCGATTTGCTGCGTCAATTGCAAGACCGTACATGGGCTTTGGCATTGGCAACGGTTTAATTTTCATCTGTTCACTCAGCGTTGCGTCATGCATAACACTGCCGTAATGCAATTCATCTATCTTTGCGACTGCGCCAATATCACCTGAGATAACTTCAGGAATTTCAACATGACCTTTACCCTGCAACTTAAACACATGGCTCAAGCGAAGTGGTTTTTTACTGTCACCAACTCGAGGATGCACACTCGAACTTAGAGCACCTTGATGCACTCTGAACACACAAAGTTTTCCAACATAGGGGTCAGCAGAAACTTTAAACACGTGCGCTACAGGGTGATCGCCATCATTTGTTGCGTGCCATTCTTCTTGCGCTTCTCCTTCGTGAATCACAAACGTGCGAGGATTGCCCTCAAGGGGATTCGGACAAAGGTTTGCTATGAAGTTCATAAACTCTTTTACACCGATGTTTTCTTTCGCAGACATAAACATGACCGGCACAAGATGCGCTTGCCGAAGCGCCGCTTCAAATGGACCGTGCAACTGTTCCGGACTTACTTCGCCCTGCTCCAAATACGCCTCCATTAATTCCTCATCAACCTCAACCACCTGATCAACAATCCCCGTATGAAACTCGGCCACGTCGCCCAAGTCCGATTCGCCTTCAGCGTTGCTAAAGCAGTTAATCACTGCCTTCCCACCATCTGCTGGCAAATTCACCGGCCTACACTCGCTTCCGAAAGTTTTTTGCACTTGCTCAAGCAACTCATCTAGATTGTCACAATGGTCGATTTTATTAATCAAAATAACTTGTGGAAGCTGCCTGTCCTTCCCAATCTTCATGAGTTTTCTCGTCGCCGTATCAATCCCCGCACCTGCATCAATCATGATGACCTGGGTCTCGACCGCGGGCAATGCTGCGACAGCTTTACCAAAAAAACCAGGACTCCCTGGCGTATCAATAATATTCACATGTGCGCCGTTGTGATCAAAGTGCACAATCGCGCTGTCAATCCCATGGGTGTATTCTTTTTCTAAATCGTCAAAGTCACAAACTGTGCTCCCCTGCTCAACTGTCCCCACACTTCCTATTTCTCCTGCCTCGTGAAGCATCGCTTCAACTAAAGTTGTCTTGCCGGCACTTGCTGCGCCGGTCATTGCAATGTTGCGAATGTCAGTCGTTGTGTATTTGGCCATGGGCTTCTCATCTCCGTTTGAGGCGTTGTAAAAAAATAGTATTAAGAGGATATGACTATACCATTTTAGAAGCACTTATGCGTGCGAAGTTTGTCTAATTCCTTCATAAACGACCGCGCAGACAGCCGTCGCAAGATTCAAACTTCGCGCTTCTCCAACCATCGGCAAGGTCAAGCGGGCGTTTTCGCCTACAAAATCGTGTACTTTTTGTGGGACACCGTGCTGTTCACTACCAAACAAGAGGAAATCACCTTTCGAAAAAGACGCATCCCAGAGCGGTTGAGTCGACTTAGTGGTGAACAACCAAATGTTCTTTGGAGATTCTTGTTCTAAAAAAGATTCCCAAGAATCGTGCTCCCGAACGTCAAGCAAATGCCAATAATCTAACCCCGCTCTTCGAACTGCTTTTTCATCCATATCAAACGCAATAGGGTGAATGATGTGCAATCGGCAACCCGTCGCCATCGCCGTCCGTCCAATATTCCCAGTGTTGTTCGGTATCTGGGGAGAGAGTAAAACAATATTAAAGACTGGCTCTTCCATTAATGACCGTAGAGCGGGTACGTGTCGCAAAGCGAACGCACTTCTTGCTTCACTTCAGCACAGACCGCCGCATCGCCACCACTTGCAAGCACGCGGTCAATCAAACCCGCAACTGTGCACATGTCGCCCTCGTTAAGCCCTCGCGTCGTAAGTGCGGCTGTTCCAAGCCTGAGTCCACTTGTCACCATTGGTTTCCTTGGATCATTTGGAATGCCATTTTTATTCACTACTATGCCTGCGGAACCCAACCAGTCCTCGGCATCTGCTCCTGTCAAATTTTCATCCCGTGGACGAAGGTCAACGAGCATTAAGTGGTTGTCTGTACCTCCACTGCAAAGTCGATACCCGTGATCAACGAGCGCGTCTGCAAGGGCAGACGCATTTTTGACAATGTTCAATGCATATTCTTTGAACGATGGTTGCAACGCTTCACCAAACGCGACAGCTTTTGCGGCGATCACATGCATCAATGGACCGCCTTGACTTCCTGGAAAGACTTTCCGATCAACTAATTTAGCCACTTCTTCGTCGTTTGTCATAACTAATCCACCACGAGGACCGCGAAGAGTTTTGTGTGTTGTCGTCGTCACAATGTGTGCATGTGGGAATGGCGAAGGGTGTTGCCCTCCCGCGACTAGACCGGCGATATGTGCAATATCCGCCATCAAGTACGCGCCGACTGAGTCTGCAATTTCTCGGAACCGTTTAAAGTCAATCGTTCGTGAGTACGCGCTGTACCCACAAATGATCATCTTTGGTTTTGTTTCAAGCGCACGTTTTGCGATGTGATCGTAGTCAAGCGTTTCGGTTTCTTCATCGAGTTCGTAACTTTCAATATTGTAAAACGTGCCAGAAAAGTTTGGCTTCAGCCCGTGACTTAAGTGACCACCGGAACTGATTGGCAAAGAAAGAATTGTATCGCCCGGCTTGCACAACGCCATAAACGCTGCAACGTTCGCATTTGCGCCACTGTGTGGTTGCACGTTAACAAAGGTACACCCAAACAATTCTTTTGCACGATCTCTTGCCAAATCTTCAATGCAATCGTGGTGTTCACAGCCGCCGTAATATCGTTTCCCTGGATACCCCTCTGCGTATTTATTTGTGAGCCATGTACCCATTGTGTGCATAACTGCAGGCGAGACGTGATTTTCAGATGCAATCAACTCCAAAGTGTATTGTTGTCGTTCTGCTTCTGCACGCATACTTGTTGCGATTTGTGTATCAGCAACTTCAATTTCGCGGAGGATTTCAAGAGACACGGAGTCCAGCGTAGAGATTTGGGTTGTGTTTGTCATAGCGTGTATTCTACACAGACTATGCCATTTCTTCTCCTCCTTTTACTCGCTCTTTCACCAATTCAAATCGATGGCTCGTTCAAAGATTGGCCCGAGGGCGTTTCGAGCCAAGAGGACGCCCATTACCTCTACCTCCTTGTAGAACTCCCACAAGAAGCGTGCCTCCAACAACTCGAAGAGCAGAAAGTCCTAGTGCTTGGAGAGAACACAATTACTTTTTCCCCAAAGAACAAGGGCTATGGCGTTTCCTGCAAAAGAGGGGACGAGTTGATCTCGCCGTACGAGGCAGGTCTCGTGTTTGCTCCGACAACTGCATCCACCAAATTTGAACTTCGCGTGAACAAACCAACTCCCGCACCAAAAACTTCTTTTTCATTTGCACCAACAGGTGATATTCGAGTTGTTAGTTGGAATGTTCAATTCGGACAACTACTTGATGACAAGGAACGAAGTACACGTCTTCTGGAAGCACTGAATCCCGACGTTCTCCTCCTTCAAGAACTCGATGGCAACGATACTCCTGAACAACTCAATACGTTGCTCGAAAAATCCCTCGGAGGTACGTGGAACACCGATATGTCGATTGTCCATGGCACG
>CAZURP010000045.1:7811-9614 GCA_964623715.1 uncultured Isosphaeraceae bacterium
ACCACCAACTTCGTTCTTCTGTTTCAATCAAACAAGAGGCAACCTTTTTCAATGATATGGGGCAATTCAAAGCGCTTTACGGTTCGTCCACCTTCGATGGCATTCAAATCAGTTTCTTTACCTTGCACCTTCGTTGCTGTGGCGGCCCAACTGGAGAAGCAGAGGAACAACGGCAAGATGAAGCGAAAAAAATCCGTAAAGTAATAGAAGATTCAGCAGCAACAAACTGGATTATCGCAGGCGACTGGAATCTTGTTGGCACAACAAAGCCCTTAGAGATAGTCAAAAGCGATCAGTTCAACATTGTCGACGCATTCCAACCGGACGGGTTGCTCAACGCAACATGGTCAGACAGAACATCCTCGTTCACGCCCGGCAGATTAGACTGGATGTTGTACTCACCTGAAACACTCGAAGTCGTCAACTCTTTCGTACTGGACACGTCGGACTTCAACAGCGAAACGTGTACAATACAAAACCTGCTTCCTGAAGACACCGCAAAACTATCTGACCACCTTCCGCTTGTTGCCGATTTCAATATACGCAAATGATTTTTACAACCCCAGTCGGCCCTGTGACCATTGGATATAAAAATGACACGCTATTCTGCGAATTTGGGAAACACCAAGTAGAGAAAGCACCTTCAAACGTTCTGGCTAACCAACTCGCAAAATACTTCGAGGGTAAAAAAATTCAACACTTCAAAGCACCCTTACCTTCCGGTCCACCCTTTACCCAAAAGTGCTGGGCGGCGTGCCGACAGATTCCATACGGAGAAACAATCACCTACAAGGAATTAGCCGAACGTGCGGGTTCCCCCAAAGCGATGCGAGCGGCTGGGCAAGCGATGCGAAACAATCCACTCACCATTCTCACGCCTTGCCACAGAGTCATCGCCTCAAGTGGCGCACTCCATGGCTATTCAGGTGCGAGAGATCCACACAGCATCGAACTCAAACGTAAAAAATACCTCCTTGAGCTTGAACAGCGTACAATACGCACATGAAGATTACTGTCGTTGGAACCGGATACGTAGGACTCGTCACAGGCACATGCTTTGCAAACGCAGGCAACCAAGTCACATGCCTAGATATCGATCCTAAAAAATTACAAACACTTCGTAATGGCGAAGCCCCGTTCTTTGAACCAGGTCTTTCCGAACTCATGACTCGATCAATAGGCGCTGACAGGCTTCACTTCACAGACAACAAAGAAGAAGCGTACGCTGATGCAGACATTATTTTTATCTGCGTAGGAACGCCCACCGGCGCAGATGGCAAGTGCGACCTTTCGTACGTTTTCGCTGTTGCTGATGATGTTTCGACAGCACTTGAAACAATGGAGGCACCCCCAGTCGTTGTTGTAAAATCCACCGTTCCTGTTGGCACCACGCAACAAGTAGCAAACCGAATTAATGGCGATTTCTACATCGCAAACAATCCTGAATTTTTACGCGAAGGCAGTGCCATAGATGACTTCCTGCAACCAGACCGAGTTGTGTGTGGCGTTGAAAATGAACTTGCAAAAGAAGTACTTTCACACTTGTACGCTCCGTTTATTGGGCAAGGCAAATCATTGTTTTTCTTCGACATACAGTCATCTGAAATGGTGAAGTACGCATCAAACGCGATGCTTGCTTGCAAAATTAGTTTCATTAACGAAATTGCTTCACTGTGCGAACGAAACGGCGCTGACATTGACAACGTACGAACGGGGATGTGTTCAGACAGTCGTATAGGCACAGAGTTTTTTCGCCCAAGCATTGGCTACGGCGGATCGTGCTTCCCGAAAGACACCCTCGCT
>CAZURP010000046.1:0-9514 GCA_964623715.1 uncultured Isosphaeraceae bacterium
CGCGCGACAACTCGGCTGTCAGCAACCATGCTATCGATGAGTTTGATTTCGGCTGGGTTTAAGTAACCACGGCTGTATCGTTCGCGAAGTTCATCTGTATGGTGGGAGGGCAAGTTTCTGATGGCGTCGTCAAGAATGTTGTCTTTTGCAAGACCGATGACACCGATACGCCAGCCAGTTGCGCCAAAGAACTTGGAGAAGGAGTAAACAAGAATAGTATTCTTCGGAATTGCTGAAGCGATGGATTGGAAACCATTCACAAATGTGCCGTAGACATCGTCGGTGAGCACGATCAAATCTTTTCTTCGAGTTTCTACGAGTTCGCGAATTGCTTTGATTGATTCTGGGTGCATTGCGAACGAAGTTGGGTTGGAAGGGTTTACGATGAAGAATGCTTTGACGGATGGGTCAGCAAGTTTTTCAATTTGTTCTGGCGTGTATTTCCAGCCGGATGCTTCTTCTTGTTCGATTTCAAGTTCAACGAATTCAAAGTCGTTCAAATGTGGTATTTCAAGGTAAGGTGTAAAGACAGGTGTGCCGATGGCAATCTTGTCGCCTTTTTTAAGAAGTTTGTTTTCCATTAACGAGTTGAACACGTATGCCATTGCAGCGGTGCCACCTTCGGTTGCGAAGAAATCAAAGGAGCAACCTTCGTGCTGGATGTATCCCATTTCTTGTGCAAGGTAGGCGTCGACAATTTTTTCGCAACAAGTAAGCATGCGATCGGGAACAGGATAGTGGTCGCCAAGAATTGCATCGGACATCTCTAAAAGAAAATCATCTGGCTCGATGTTGAGTCGTTTTTTGACAAATGCGACACTGTGTTGAACATGTTGCATCCCGGGCTGGCCGTTGCCACCAACAAGTAAAGCTAAAACACGACTGGATAGGTTTTCTTTCGATGGCATTCCGCCGAAGCCTTTTCGAATAAGAGTATGGTTTGCTTCTTCAAGAGCAAACTGACCGAGGTGAAAAAAAGCATGTCGCGGTTCTACGGCAACCCAGTTTGGATTGCCTCTGCCCGCGTTAAGCATTTCTATCTCTGAATTTGTCTCAGCCATTTCGATCAATTTGTTTTTGAGCTCGAACGGGCTGAGCGTTTTGTATTTGCGTTCTTCTGCTTTGTTTGACATGTGAGTAGCTCCAATTAATGCATTAGACGATAAAGATATAAGTATATCCGAACTATACAAATGGGTGTCTGACCCCAGGGGGGTCAGACACCTTGCAGAAAAAGGGTGACTGGCGGGAAGCCAGTCACCCTTAGAGTTGAGAAGAGTGAGATTTATTGAGCGGGTTTAGGGAGAAGCGGTGTTGGTCTTCGGGGAAGATCGCGGAAGCCAGCGTCGCAAATACCCCAGCCATCTATTGCGACGAGGATGTCGGAGACATTTGTTTTGTCATCGCCATCGACATCACCAAATGGTGTGCCCCAGTTGCCGATGATTTCAAGGAAGTCGGAAACGGTAACCATGCCGTCATGCGTCAAATCGCTTGGGCAAGTTGGCTCTGAAACTTGGAAGTTGCGCATCATGCCCATATCTTCGTGTGGAAGGTTGTGGCAGTGATAGACGAACAAACCAGGATGCCTGCTCCAGCGAACGAGGAATGTAACTGTTTCATACGGCATGATGACGAAGGTATCTTTCCAACCACTGTCGACGAGACCATCCTTGACGGTGTCGTAAGCTGCTTGACCTGAAGAACTCACACTTCGGCTGTATATTTGGAATTGCCGTCCATGGAAGTGCATAGGGTGCGCAAATTTCATCTGGCCAGTGGAGTTTGTGATGGTTACCATTTCGACAGTGTCGCCCGTGGCTTGTTCATTTTCTGCAGCGTATAGCATGGAAAACAAACCACCGTTAATCATGAAGTTTGGTGCTGAAAAACTGATTGCCCATGTTTTTTCGCCCTGCACATCTGCTACATCAAAGACTTCACCCATTGGTACGAGTGATGTTGGAAGCGAAAGCGTTTCTTCTTCTGCGCGATCAATCGAAAACGTCATGATGTCATCGGCATCACCTTGGCCTGGACCAGCCGCATCAGAATAGGCAAGAGTTTGCATTGTGATGACATCGCCTACGTTTTTGTTGCTAAAGTCAGCCCAGAGTTCGTACCGTTCCCCAGGGCCCATGATGAGGTACGGATATTCTTCTGGTGCTTCGAGAAGTCCACCATCGACACCGATGACAACGATTGGAGTGCCATCAGAAAATGCAAGCTTTAGAATACGTGATTGACTACCGTTGAGAAGCCGAAGGCGATACATTCGAGTTGCAGCGGAATAGGTTACATCTGGGTTTCCGTTGACGAGCGTTGTGCCTCCGAAGAACCCTTGCATATTTGTTCCGTTGTACACCCATTGATTGCTCGCATCAAAATCTGCATCTTGAATGCAAAGCGGTAGGTCGAATTCTCCTCGTGGTAAATCGAGTGCTTGCTCGGCTTCGTCGCTGACGATAAAGAAACTTGCAAGCCCTCGATACGCTTGCTCGCCAGTCATCATGTCTGGGTGTGGGTGGTACCAGTAGGTTGCCGCACGGTTTCGAATAATGTATTCATAGTCATACGATTCACCTGGACCGAACGCGTCTTTGGGGTGCCCGTCTGCTGCGTCTGGAATGTCAAGCCCGTGCCAGTGTGTACATGTTTCGTAATCAAGTTCATTTTGGAAGTGGACCTTGACATTGTCGCCGGTATTCACCGAAATAATTGGTCCTAAATAGGTATTTGGAACTACGGCAAGAGTTGAAGCAGGACCTTCAACTAATTCAGCGGTGTAGCGCATTGTTTCAGTTTCTGCACCTTCAAGTATTTGTTGCGTGCTGTTCGCTGCAGTCATATTAATGACGATGTCATCAGCGAGCAGGTTCGCGCCAAGGAGGCCAAGGGCGGGGATAGCCAGTCGTAAAGGGATCATCAAAGTAGTCTCTCTTTCGTTTAGTGTGACATATAGGGATATGCAGATATATTCGACACATTTGAGAGACAGTTGCAAAAAAATGATGAAAAGAATATTAAAAAGATAAAACCCTCTTATTTTAAGCAGCTGTCAGTTTTTGCTGTATTCAAGGCTATTTTTTAGGATTTGGTCGATGTGAAGGGGGGGTTCTTGGAAGGTCTCTGAATCCTGCGTCGCAGATTCCCCAACCTTCGATAGCGCCCAGAATATCCGCGACATCCGTTACATCATCGCCGGTGACATCACCAAAGGGTGTCCCCCATTTGGCGATGACTTCAAGGAAGTCAGAAATATCCACCATGCCATCGTGGGTTAAATCGGCTGGGCAAGGCACAGCAGAAAGTTCGAAATTGCGCATCATTCCCATGTCTTCGTGCGGCAAGTTGTGGCAGTGGTACATAAAGAGACCGGGGTGCCGACTCCATCGGACAAGGAACTGGACTGTTTCGTACGGCATAATCATGAAAGTGTCATGCCAGCCACTATCGACGATGCCATCTTTAACGGTGTTATAGGCGTTCAATCCGTCGGCTTCAATTGACCGACTATAGATTTGAAACTGTCTCCCGTGCAAGTGCATTGGATGTGCAAATTTGATGTTCCCTTCCAAATTAGTCATTGTAATCAACTCGAGGGAATCACCTGGGGCTCGTTCATTTTCAACAGTGCCGAACATATCAAACGTAAGACCATTCAGTAAAAAGTTATTACTTGAACCCCAAACAATAGGCCAAACTTTTTCGCCAGTGATATCAGCAACATCGTACACCTCGCCCATCGGAACCAATGTGTTTGGGAGTGCAAGCGTTTCTTGTTCTGCTCTATCTATTGTAAATGTCATAACATCGACTTCGCCGCCTTGCCCGATACCACCGGCAAAATCATCGAATGTCAGTGATTTAAGGGTTATAACATCACCCACTGTTTTAGTACTGAAGTCCGCCCAGAGTTCATAGCGTTCTCCTGGTCCCATTAACAAGTAGGGCTTTTGTTCAGGGGATTCGAGTAATCCGCCATCCACGCCAATAACAATCATTGGCGTGCCATCGTCGAAAGCTAGTTTGAGAATTCGAGATTGACTTCCATTGATAAGTCGAAGTCGGTACATTCTTGTTGCAGCAGAGTAATTGTAGTTAGGTTGACCGTTCACTAATTGCGTGCTGCCGAATTGCCCCATCATGTTTGGGCCACTGTAGACAAATTGATTATCTCCATCGAAATCGGCGTCTTGAATACAAAGTGGAAGGTCAAATTCGCCGCTTGGTAAGTCGAGCGCTTCTTCTGCACTGTCGTGAACAATAAAGAAACTTGCAAGGCCACGGTACACTTGCTCGCCAGTCATCATGTCTGGGTGCGGGTGGTACCAATAGGTACCTGCGCGGTTGCGCACGGTGAATTCGTAATCATAGGATTCGCCTGGACCAAACGCGTCCTTTGGATGCCCGTCTGCATCTTCAGGAATATCAAGCCCGTGCCAATGAACGGTCGTTTCGGAGTTCATATTGTTTTGTGCATGTACGGATACTCGATCTCCAGTATGCACGGAGATAATCGGCCCAAGGTATGAGTTTTGAATTTCAGTAAGGGTTGAAGCGGGGCCTGAATGTATGGTTGCCGTGTACCGCAACACATCCGTTGCCTGTCCTGCCTGTATCTGTTGTGTGCTGTTTGCCACATTCATATTGATGACGATATCGTCAGCGTTCGCAAAAGTAATAAAGGTTGTTGAAACAAACAATGCGAAGGATAGAGGCAGATCAATTTTTTTCATAGTTTTGTCTTAGTTGAAAGAGGGGTCTAACGAAAGAAGTATGTGTCGATATTCGCATTTTGCAAGGCATTGTTCCAATTATTGGGTCATTTGTTCCATTTGTGCGGGTTAGATAATAAATGCGTCTCAGAGCCACATTAAATGAAAAACCCCGTCGTGGGTCAAGCCGACGATCGGGGTTTGGGTATTGCAGAAATCAATCTGCAACGGGAGGGAGGGAGCAAATATGGGATGTTGCCTACATGTACGAGCGAGAAACATCGGTGTTGCATCCTAAATGAAAAAAATTGTATTTTTTTTTATCCAAATGCACGTTGAATTACTTAAAAACTCAATTTCAATTGCTTTTTAGAGGGAACCGTGCATTATTCATTTACGAAGATTTAGGTATTGGTGAACGTGGATTTCGCCTTTACCTATTTTAACATTCAGAAAGGACCCATTTTCATGTTACGACCTTCTACACTCTCACTCACGGTTATAGCAATATGTGCTTCAACGCCGTTTGCTTTTGCTGCTCCAACTTCTCAGTTGAATCTCGATCAACTCAAGCAAGTGCACCCCAAACTTCAGACGTTCAATATTGGTGACAAGGTCACGAAGATGGTTGCCCCAGACATGGCAACTGGTGCAACTGCTGAACGAGCCGCGCAAAACTTCTTGAGGACTTGGTCTAGCGCTCTTGGTGTGAATGCCAATGACTTTATTGCAGAAGGTCCCTTTGAAGATGGACACTCTATTCAACCAATTATGTACAACCAAGAAACAGGTACATACAAGTTTACTGGTGTGTATTTCAAACAAACAGCCGACGGACTCCCTGTTTACGGTAGCCGTTTAATGGTACTCTCACGGAACGTTGCAAACAACCCAATTGTGAATGCAGAAGTTGATCTTCGCGATGTGAATGGTTTCAAAAAACCACGTCTTGTGATGAATCACGATGCGCTTGCACTTATGGCTGCAGCAACACGCTTCGGTACTTCGGTGACGACGACAACTCCTGAACTCATGGTCTACGCTGGTTCAAAGGAAACACACAATGAGCCACGTGCAGCGCTCGTCTTTGAAGCAAAAACTGGGGGAAACTGGAGTGCAGAAACGTATCAAAAAGCGGAACTTGTTGTTGATGCGGAAACAGGCGAGATTCTTTTTGAAAAGAACTTGATCCTTCACGCTGATGGTAACGTTTCAGGTATGGCGACTGAAAGTTCTGGCGCGGATGTTTGCGATCCCGAATCAGCAGCGGGTCTACCTTATGCAAAAGTGACACGCGGAGGAAATACAGCATATACAGATGTAAACGGCGATTACTCAATCAATGGTTCAGGTAATGTTACTTCAAAGCTTGAAGGAACGTGGTTCAATGTGGATAACAACTCTGGGTCGGACAGCTCTATTTCACAGAGCGATTTGAACGTGTTGCATAATTCATCAAATTCGAGTGAGTCATACCGTGCTGAAGTTAATGCGTACCTTCAAAGTAATATCGTTCGTGATTTTACGCTCGATCAAAACCCTGCGTTCCCAACCATTGATACGCAAACTTCATTCCCTGTGAATGTTGGTGTTAGCGGCACATGTAATGCGTTCTATGATTACTCTTCTATAAACTTTTATAACGCTGGTGGCGGTTGTAGTAACACTGCGTTCTCGGTAATCGTGCATCACGAATATGGTCACCATCTTGTTGCCGTGGCTGGAAGTGGTCAGGACGCGTACGGCGAAGGCATGGGCGACGTAATGGGCGTATTGATCACAGGCGACAATCAGCTTGCTCGTGGTTTTTATTCAAACGACTGCACAAATGGGATACGCAACGCAATCAACAATAAGCAGTACCCTTGCAGTGGTGGAATTCATGACTGCGGTCAGTTAATCTCAGGTTGCGTCTGGGACACTCTCGCTGAAATGGAAGCAGCGTACCCAGCAACGGGTCATGCAATTGTTTCCTCACTCGCAGTGAACTCAATGCTAATGCACTCAGGTGGTTCGATTACTCCTTCGATTACATACGACTGGTTAACACTCGATGACGATGATGGTGACCTTACAAACGGTACGCCACATTCCGAGCAAATTCTTGCTGGATTTGGCATGCACAATATGGCTGATTTCCCAGAGCCACTCTCAAATGACGAGTGCGCTACATCAATACCAGTCAGTGACGGTACTCACTCCTTCACAACAGTAGGTGGTAGCCACAGCGGTGATGCTTACGATGAAGATGAATGCAGTGGCACATACCTTGGCGAGATGACCGCTGATGTTTGGTTCTCCTACACCGCTTGTGAAAGCGGATCAATGCTTGTTAGCACTTGTGACATCGTTGACTTTGATTCTGACATCGTTGTTTACGAAGGTAGCTGTGGAAGCAAAACGCAAATTGCTTGTAATGGCGACGGCGACAGCTGTGGTGGTTACTCTTCAGAAACAACGTTCAACGTTACCCAAGGCAACGACTACCTCATCCGCGTTGGCGGTTGGGGAGGTTCGAGCGAAGGCAGCGGGCAACTCCTTGTTGACGGTCCTGGAGAACCTTGCGAAGTGGAAACACCATGTCCAGGCGACGTCGATGGAAACGGTTCCGTTGGTGTAAATGACATCCTTGAAGTCGTCGCGATGTGGGGCGAAGCAGGCGGTACAGGTGATGTGGACGAAAGCGGCACTGTTGATGTTGCTGATATCCTCATCCTCATCGATGCTTGGGGTCCTTGTCCTGAATAATTGTTCTTGACTTACAGCGCCCGCTAGTTACTATGACTAGCGGGCGTTTTTTATAGAAAGGCAACAGAATTATGATTATGATTAAAAACATTTCTTACGGTTACGGCATTAACAACACCACTATTTGGCGACTTTGTGATTGGACCAGTTCCATCGAACGCTCCTGCAGGATTGGATGTGTTTACAAAACACGTTGATGTTCTTGGCTTGCACGTTTTTGCTAAATCAAACGTATCCAACAGCCGAGTGTTACATTGCGCAAACATACTTGCTCAATGGCTAGACAATAACGAAGATGGTGAAGTGGATAATCCCGCAGTGCATATGCAGCTTGTCGATAATTATGCTTCGATGCTCATGTGGTGGGATGAGAATCAAGCGGAAGGGGATATGGACAGCATTCCAGACAGCACATGGGATAATTATCTCCTACAGGATTTGTTTGGCGAAGAAGTAAATATGAACTATCCAAGCAATCAGGAGTTCGATCCTTCACTTGAAGAGACATTGCACCTTGTTACTTTTGGCGGATACGCATATGTGTATCCATCTGTCTGGGGCGAAGAGCACGGAACGCAAATGACCAACACAATGGACGATGTTATTTCTGGTGGTTGGTACCACTATGATGATCCAACGTGCGACTATCAATGCAAAGCAACAGAGTACATGTATTGGTCGTTAACCTCAATTCTAGGAGCGCAAGATTACTCGTGGCGAATTCCGGAAATTGCCAACGAGTGGGAGCTTCCAACACTTGCTCTTATGCAACAACACAACAATGCAATGGTAACTATGTTGCAAGATCCGCAATGGGGGCTCGCAACACAGCTTCCAGATGGTTCTTACAACCCAACTGCGCCATGTGCTGGAGATCTTGATGGGAATGGAACGGTTGGCGTGGGCGACATTTTGGCACTCATCGATGCATGGGGAAGCACTGGTGGCCCTGCAGATATTGATCAAAATGGTACCGTCGGTGTGGGCGATATCCTCTTACTCATCGAAGGATGGGGTTCTTGCGCATAAAAATCACTGGAATCAAGATAAAATTCTTGCCTTTTTGTTCAATTTGATGCATTATTAGAGGCTAGTTCCGTGAACCTCGAACGCAATAGAGAACTCCTATGATCCTAAGTACAATAGTTACCTTGGCAATTCTAACGGCTCCGCAAGAAATATCAATTTCAAAAGCATTGTTGACACCTGATTCTATCGCTTCGTTTAACGGCGTTGTCGTAGAAATCGACAAGGATTCTGTACGCGCTACCGAAGAAAATGCGACGGTTGTCATTACTGACTTTCCGTTAGGTGTTGATGGTGAAGTCGATTTGCGTCTGCAACGTTTTGAAATATTTACCGAAGGTGCAAATGTTGTGATTGGTTCGACAAATAAACTTGGCGAGTTTGTTGATACGTACGCTCCAAGGCCAGATGTTGTGTTGCTGCGAGGTACTATCGATCGTGATCCGAGTTCAAAAGTATTTTTAGCACTCGGTAAACATACGACCAATGGTATTCTTGAGACAGAAGGCAAAACGTACGTACTCGCGCATGACAAAGAACATAATGTGAATCTTGTGTACAACTTGCGCGATGTTGATCCAGAACGTATGAATTGGGCGGATTTTCATTGTGACGCAGAGGGGTACGCACAACCAGTGCTCGAAAAAGGAAACGCACAAACGGATCGATCAGTCGGCGGTGGGTGCCAAACCATTCAGATAGCTGTTGAAACAGACTGGGAGTTTACAGGCGATTTGTTTGATGGTAACACTGCCCAAAGCAGTGAGTACGCAACAACACTTATGGCTGCTGTTTCTTCGATCTTTAATTCAGATGTCGGGTACGCATTACAGGTTTCTTTCCTTCGCCTGTGGGAAGATGAAAATGACCCCTGGACTGGTTCTTCCACAAGTTCACAACTTGGTCAATTCAGAAGTTACTGGCTCGATAAAATGGACGCAGTGGAACGACACTTAGCCCATTTTCTTAGCGGTAGAAATCTCGGTGGAGGTAAAGCGTATATTGGCGCGGTGTGTACAAAT
>CAZURP010000047.1:0-9452 GCA_964623715.1 uncultured Isosphaeraceae bacterium
CCCACCAGAACCTAAATCTGGCGCGTCTGCCAATTTCGCCACGCCCGCTTACGTGCTGCAGAGCGGATATGATACATGGGGAGGCACTTTCCCAAAGACATTTTTATGACGAACTTTGCAACAACTTCACTCATGCCACTCATCGCCCGAATAGTCATCGCAGCCGCGATGCTGACTTCTGGGTGGGTGAATTGCTTTGGTCAAATTGAAATCAACAGCAAGATTGCCAATGGTCTCAGATCAATGGAAGTGGAAGTACACACGCCCGTCGCCGTGCAACCCGAAGCCGGAGAAGAAGAAAGCACCGAAGAAAGCGCCGATGAAAGCGCCGAAGAAGTCACTGAGGAACCTGTACAGTCAGCAAGTCATGTGACGACAAGAGGCGTGAACCGAATTGTCTGGCTCATTCATGAGCAGTGGCCAAGCCTTGGAGGCTGGGGAACGTTCCTCGCTTGGACTGCTGGGGTGATGCAACTACTCGCGGGTGTGCTTTTGCTTGTTGGCTTGTTTACACGACTCGCTTCTCTTTCAGTTGCCGTTACCTCAGGCATGGCGACCTATATAGTTTCAGGAACGATGCATGGCATGTTCGCAATGAATCCCTTTGACTGGCCACTTGACTCACACCAGTTTATCCAACTGTTCGCAGGCGCTAGTCTTTGCGTCCTCGCCCTTGGATTGGTCTTTAGTGGAGCAGGTCGTTTTTCCATAGACGCTCGCCACGCCTCCGTTTCATCAGAAACAAAAAATAATCGTACGAAAAAAGGCAATGAGTAAGAGGATTTTGTAATTTGTCGTGTAGTCTGTACGCACGCAGATGAACAACTCCTTGCCAAAAAAACAAGATATCAGTGGACCGATCGCCTGGGTGCTGTCAATTGGCGCACACCTCGGAGTTGGCATGCTTGCTTTTTTTATTACTTGGTCTGTTGTCGGAGTCGAAGAGGATCCACCGCAAGTAGTCACGGCTATGTGGCACGAGCAACCCGTGGTCGAGGAATCAATTACGCCTTTACCACTGCCCCCTGAGCCAGAGAAAGTTCCTGAAGTTGAGCCAGAACAAAAAGAAATCAAAGAAGTAAAAGAAGAGCCTAGGGTTGAAGATGGCTTGGCAGTTTTACATGAGATAGTAACAAAGGGCAAAGTTCCTGAAAACGTTCTACGCAAACCAGAAACCGAAGTAAAGTTTATGGGGCTTGATGCCGTTGCTGCAAAACGAATTGTCTACGTGGTCGATGCCTCTGGATCTATGTTGTTGCACTTAACAAGTGTGCTTGATGAGCTTGAGCGATCGCTTCGCACATTGCATCCTAAACAAGAATTTGGCATTATGTTTTTTCAGAAAAAGAAAGCTATAGCAGTGCCTCCAAGAGGCGAACTTGTTTCTGCCACCGGAACAAACATCACAAAAGCAATGCGATGGATTGACACAAGCGAAAAAGTAATTCCCTCAGGCGGGAGCAATCCTGTTGTTGCGCTGAAATCAGCGATGCGTTTAGATCCCGATGTTATTTATTTACTGAGTGAAAATATCACCGGGGCTGGGCGGTACGAAGTCCCCTCCAAGGAACTACTTGATGCAATCGACAAATTAAATCCTGTTGACAAACGAAACGGGCTTCGGCGAGTGCAGATAAACTGTATTCAGTACCTCTCACAGGATGCAACAGGCACAATGCGAAAGATTGCTGAAATACATGGTGGCGATGATGGGTACACTTTTATTGAGCGTGGTAGAGTAAGGAAGTAAGGAGAATCGGCATGGATGCCAAGCGGAGATATTTACATTTTGGCGTGCTTTGTGTAGCACTAACAGCAACAACAACTTTCGCACAGAGTGGCGAGCATAGTTTTGGTGAAGCGTTTTTTGTTTCACGAAGGAACGATGGCTCCATTGAGCTCCTCGGTAGTGCAGTGACATGGCTACTGCTTTTCATGTCGATGAGCGGCATTGGGTTGATTGTGCACCTCTCTCTCGCAAATCGAAAACCGACCGTGCTTCCTGACGAATTAGTAAGAAACATACGAGCCAATATAAAGAAGAAAAAATTCCAGACCGCGATTGACGTGGCATCTCAGAACGATAGTTACCTCGGGAAAATATTGGTCGCCGCGTTTCGCGAGGCAAAGTTTGGGTTTCCAGCGATGATGCGCGCGCTTGAACAAACAGCCGACGAACTCGCGACAAAACGTTTGCGCAGAATAGAGCTTTTGAATGTGCTCGGGCAAGTGAGCCCGATGATTGGGTTGTTTGGCACGGTGTACGGCATGATTCTTGCGTTCGGTGCGATTGTTTCTGCGGGCGGAAGCGCCGACCCCGTCGCGCTTGCTGGAGGCATTGGCACGGCACTCACTACAACGTTTTGGGGTTTGGTTGTCGCAATTCCTGCACTTGCGGGGTACGCAGTTATTCGAAACAAGATAGACGAATTGACTGTCAAAGCAACTATTGAAGCAGAAGAAATACTTAATAGTTTCAGGCCCAGGCCTAAACCACAAGCCTCAATGCAAAAAAACAAGAACATCGTAGAACCCTCACGAGTTGCCGAGGTTGTCTGATGGCTCGTCGAGGGTCGCCGACATCAACAATTAATGCGAACATGACGCCAATGATTGACGTGACGTTTTTACTCATTGTGTTTTTTGTCGTCGTTTCCCAAATTGTCGACAGGGACGCGGTTTCTATGGATTTGCCTTTGCCAGAAAACGCGGTTTCTGGGATCCCAGAACTGCAGGAACATGTTGTTGTGAACATCGTGCCATCAAGCGACGGTGAATCCGCAACCATTATTGTCGAGGGGCACGAAATAGCGTTTGGTGACATGGATGGAGTAACCGCAATTGTAAAAACTCGCTTGCAGGGTGGAGCAACGGATGTGCACCTTCGAGCAGACCGTGCGACAAAATACACGTGTATTCACCAAGTTCTTGAAGCCATTCGTTCGGTTGGCTCGACACCAAGAGTACACCTCATCATTGATGGCGAACACGAATGATTCTCAAACGGAGACAAGCATCACCGATGGGATTGAACTTAACATCGATGATTGACGTTGTATTCCTTTTGCTCATTTATTTTATGGTTGCCACGGAATTCAAAACTGCGGAAGAATCATTCCCCATGGATTTGCCCATGCGAACAGAGGGTCAGGCTCTCTTGCTCGACAACGAACCACTTGTTATTTTGGTGGAATCAGCAGGCGATGGTGTGCACGAACTCCGTATTCAAATGAAAGGGCCATGGGAAGAGGTGGCGACAGTTACCGCGCTTACTTCATTTTTACGTGCCAACAAAATGGATGGCTTTCACGTCTCTGGTTTGTTCACTGAAACACATCCTGTGCTCATTCAACCCGCGGAAGAAACGCGTTGGGAGCATGCACTTGCAACGTACAACGCTGTTGCACTTGCTGACTACACAAACATTACGCTCGGCAAACCTATGAAGCTCGACGCTTCACAATAGGAGTGCCCTCTTGCATTCGTTCACGCAACCTTCGGAGCGAGTCGATTTCAATTTGCCGCACACGCTCGCGAGTCAATCCGATGACAACGCCAATTTCTTTGAGTGTTAATGGGTCTTGCCCTTCTAAACCAAATCGCAATCGTAAGACGCGCGCTTCTCGATAATCGAGTTGCCCGAGAAACGCCATAATATCTTTGAGGGTTTCTTGGTGTTCGACTTGTTCATCAGGCCGTTTGTTTTTTTGATCTTCAAACACTTCCGAGAGCGACATGAGTTCACCGCCGATTGTTCGAGGTTTTCTGCCAGAACAAACGCGCATGGCACGCTTCACTGCGTGGAGCTTTTTGAGTGGTATTTCCATATCGTTTGCAATGTCTTGGCTCGATGGTGCAAACCCTAGTTTTTCATGCATTCGATTTGTCGTTGCTCGATATCGATTAATGAGATCCACCATATATGCAGGAATATGCAACGGTTGGGTCGCATTCGTCAACATCCGCTTTATTGATTGCTTAATCCACCACGAAGCGTACGTTGAAAAACGAGCGCCGTGCGCGGGATCAAAGCCTTCGACCGCGCGGATGAGCCCAACATTTCCCTCTTCGATTAAATCGCCGAGGGCAAGCCCGCGTCCGAGGTACCGTTTTCCAATTGAAACAACGAGCCGAAGATTGGCTCGAATCATGTGCTCTTTTGCGGATGCGTCACTGTCGTTGATGATGCGCCATCCGAGTGCCTTCTCCTCTGCCGGTGTCAGTAAAGGAACTTCATTTATTTGATGTAGATATAACTCAAGATTCACTATTGTCTCCTATTTGCAAAAACTTCTAAGCCCAAGTGGAGATTCGGCGTTATTTGTTAAGCAGTGCACCGCTTTTCAGACAGGAGGGGATGCATGCCGGCATAATCGGAGCAAACGGTACCGTTGTGAGGCACAATGGGTAAGATGTGACAGTCATGAGGAACAACGACATTTCATCGATACTGAAGAGTTGGGCGTATGAGGGAGGAAGGTTGAACGTGCGTATCGTTGAAGCTGACGATGGACGCGAAATCCTTCAGTTGCGGATTGAACTCGGCGTAATCCAGATGGAAATGTCAGGGCGCCCTGATGGAATAGTACAAGACGGTTTTCCTTCGCTTTTGGCATTGTTTGATGTTCGGGGCGTGCACGGTGGGCTTGAGCCCGAGATGTGCAGGCGTCTTCGAGAAGAGGGTGTGCAACGATCGCACCGTTCAGCAGCATTGTTTGCGATGAACCGCTGGGAAGAAACAATTCGAGACTGCAACGAAAATCTAGAATTGTTTGACCTCTGTAAGCATCACGCCAACGATGAGCAGGACCGAATTGCACTTGAACAATTTCGTGGTGCAGTGATTGCCTTACGAGCTCGCGCGGCGGCTGAGTGGGCGGTCGAAGAAGACAATCTCAAAATGGCTATGAGTGCCCTTAGTCAGGGTTTGGAAGAATTACGGTCTGCCCTTGGAGATGATTGGGAGCAAACAAACGAAACACAACTCCTTCGTGGCATGATGGAAGCGCTCGTTCCCAAACTACCAACTTCTGAGCGTGCAGATTTACAAGAACGCCTTGCCCAAGCTATAGCGAACGAAAATTACGAACTCGCCGCGATTCTCCGTGACGAAATTCGCCTCCTCCGCGACTAGTTGCTTTTCAGTTTTCAAAGTGACAGTCACTTTGAAAACTGAAAAAGGTCTCTGAGGAATAAATGGCGTGTTTATCGAGGCATCTCGTTGTGGGGAAAATACTTATTGGTAAATTTTCGCGGAAGGGGTCTCTGGGGAATAAACCGCCTCGAAACGCATGTATGTTAGTGTCTATCAAGCAGTTACAAAATATTATTGCCAATAAAGTCTCTGAGGAGTTTATTCGAGGAAATAATCAGAGGAATATGGGGGGATTAGTTTTTGTAGAAGGGGAGCGGGACGATGGTGGCTTGCAAAGTCGTTCTGCCAAAATCTATATCGACGGATTCTCCAGTGAAATCGCTTGGGATGTACGCCATCGCGATTGGGTATCCAAAAGTTGGGCTTAGGCACCCACTTGTCACTTCGCCGATTACTTTTTCCTCATTCAGAACAGCCATGTGTTGCCGAGGACTGCGTTTGCCTTCGAGCTTGAGCCCAACAAGTTTTTTGCTCGATCCTTTTTCGGCGATCTTGAGCAATGCTTCCTGCCCAATAAATGGCTCTGCTTCGTTCTCGCCCACGCCTTTTTCAAGTTTTACTGCAAACTTCAAGCCAGCAGAGAGCGGGTCAATGTCTTCCGTAAGTTCATGCCCGTACAGCGGCATACCCGCTTCAAGGCGGAGTGAATCGCGGGCACCGAGCCCAGTTGGTTGCACCGTGTTTTCATCGCCCATGCCCTTGAGTATCATTTCGATTGCTTTTGTCGCAAACTTTGCTGGCATAATGACTTCCACACCATCCTCGCCGGTATACCCCGTCCGAGAAATCAAGATTTTTGCGATGAGCATGTTCTTTGTCGTAAATCGATATCGCTTGAGTGCTGGAATCTCGCTCGAGACAGCGCCAAGTAACTCCATCACCTTAGGTCCTTGGACAGCAACCATCGCCGTAGATTCAGTTTCATCCTTGAGTTTAAAGGAATACTCGCCTTTGTTGGCTTCAATATGTTCAAGGATTTTCTCTCGATTTGCACCATTGCACACCATGAGGTAGTCATTGTCTTTGAGTTTATAGATTAAAACATCGTCATGACAGCCACCGTTGGCATTGCAGACGATGGAGTAGCGAATTTGCCCATCCTGCATGCCGAGAATCTGTCTTGTGCAAAGCCGATCGAGGACTTTGCAAGCATCTTTCCCCTTGAATGAAAGTCGCCCCATGTGGGAAACATCAAAGAGCCCACCACTCGAACGAACTTGTTGGTGTTCCTCGAGAATAGAGCCGTACATGAGAGGCATATCCCATCCGGCAAAATCGACCATTTTTGCACCGTGGTCGAGGTGGTACGCATGAAAGGGGGTGAGGGCAAGTTCTTGTGTATTTGTCATGGGGATATCGAGCCTTTTGTGGAAATATGTATTGTACTTCGCATCGCTCTTGTGGTTGTGAGGGCTTCTTTTGGCGGGTATCCTGCCCACACTGATGCGTTTTCTCCCAACTAAATGGCTACGCCTGCTGGCCGTGCTTTTCATAACTCTGGCGACTGTGCCAGCGACAGAGGCATCCACAAATTTTGAGGATCGGATGATTTCTTCGATTGAGTTCGAGGGTCTCGACAGGGTGACGCAACAACGCGTTCTCAATGTGATTACGACAGCTGTGGGACAACCCTACGATGCTTCCCGTGTGCAAGAAGATGTACACACGCTTACGCATTTAGGCGAGTTTAAATATATTTCCGCTGATGTTGTACTCCAAGAAGATGGCACAGTGCATCTTTTCTATACATTCCGCGAACAACAAATTATCACCCAAGTTTCAGTCGTTGGGAACACGCAGTTGGGGGACAAGCAGCTCTTGGCAGTCGTGCCAGTTGTTGCGGGATTAGGCAGAGACGAGGATGCTATCGACCGCGGGCGAAGATCGATTATGAAGCTTTATCATGAACAAGGTAATTACCTTGTTGAAGTGTTTGCCGAAGTTGTCGAATACGGGAAAGATGTTGATGAGTTCACGGGGTTACGAATCGATGAATCGGCAGTGCTCATCTATAAAATTATGGAAGGCCCACGCGTTCGCGTGAATGGAATTTCCTTTTTTGGGAACCAGTCCTTTTCCAACAAGGAATTACTTTCTGAAATAGACACACGTACCTTGATACCGTTCTTGCGTCGCGGCGAATTGAACGAAGAAATGCTTGAGCAAGACGTCGCTTCCCTCACGCGCTTTTATGTAAACCGAGGTTTTCAAGAGGTTCGTATTTCTTACACAGACCCATTAAGCCCAAATGACAAAGAAGCTTCTGTTGTTTTCGTCATCGAAGAGGGGCCGCAATACACTCTCGGTGGTATTACCGCGCAATTTAACACAGTCGATGGACTTGCTCCTGTATTTACTGTCGAGCAACTCAAGGGACTCATTCCGATGAAGGAAGGCGATGTCTTCCGACAAATTGATGTAAACGCCGCTATTCAAGCAATCAATAAAGCGTACGGCGTACTTGGAAGAATTGTCAACGTTGACCCCCACCAGCAAGCAGTTACCCGAGCTCGAAAATCAATGTACGGAGGGAAGAGTTCGATTGAACAAGATGCTGTGAACGCAGTCCCCTACCACGCCGAGCCGGGCGTGACGATCGACATTGTCTTTATGATCGAAGAAGGCGCACCAACACTCGTTGGGCTCGTCGAGATAAAAGGCAACACTATTACAAAAGACAAAGTTATTCGCGGTCGCCTTGGCTTAAAGCCCGGATACCCCTTTGATGTTCAAGAAGCGTCTCGGTCTGAAACCCGGTTAATGCGCACGCAATTGTTTAGAAAAGTGACGATGACCATTCAGCCAGAAGATCCAGACACACCAGGGGTGCGCGACTTGCTCGTTGAAGTGGACGAGCGACAAACCGGCTCTGTAAACTTTGGAATCATGGCGGGCAGCGACTCGGGTCTCATTGGAAATATTTCGATGACGCAGTCGAACTTTGACATAACCGACTGGCCAGAAAGTTGGTCAGAGTTTTGGCAACGTAAATCTTTTGTTGGTGCAGGCCAACAATTCTCAATGGCGTTTCAACCCGGTGACGAAGTGTTCAACTATGAAGTCAGTCTGTCAGACCCACGCTTTCTCGACACCGATTACAACGTAGGGGGACGTGCGGGATTTAACAGGAGGCAGTACGAAGATTACACACAAGAAACGGTGTTTAGCAAAGTAAGCGTTGGTCGGCGGTTTGGTGACGTTTGGTATGGGAATGTGTTTTTTACAGCAGACCGAATTAAAATTACTGACATCGATGACAATGTTCCGGTCGAAATTTTTAACGACCGTGGCCCCGCGACGGTGGACGGTATTGGTTTTTCTGTAACGCGAAACACTTTCACACCCTCGGTGTCACCAACTGCTGGTTCTCGAGTGAACCTGAACCTTCAACAGTTCGGATTGACGGGTGGTGATTACGATTTTACAAAAGCGGAACTCAAATACACCACTTATTTTGCAATGAGTCGTGATTTTCTTGAGCGTGTTTCAACTTTACGACTCGATGCTCGAGCGGGCTATATTTTTGGTGGAACGTCACCAACGTATCGGCGTTTTTATATGGGCGGTCGGAATTTCCGCGGCTTTGACTTTCGAACGATTTCACCTCGTGGAACGCCTAGAGTTGTTGGTGGCGATCCAGATGTTTCGATTGGCGGGGACTGGGAAATATTCCTCGGGGCACAGTACGAGTTCCCCATATTTGATAAGTTTCTTTCAGCTGTTGTCTTTTGTGACAGCGGTACGGTCACAGATTCGCCCGGACTCGATGACTACCGCGTTAGCATTGGCGCAGGAGTTCGACTTCACATCCCGCAACTTGGACAAGCCCCACTTGCGTTTGACTTTGGATTCCCTGTTGTGAAACAAGAAGGCGACAAAAAGAAAATGTTCAGCTTTAGTATACAACTTCCGTTTTAATCTTCAACAAATAAGTACTTTCTCTACAAAAGGAAATGAATATGCGTACCTTTACATTACAAAAAATAACATGGCTCCTTGCGATGACGACTGCCGTTGCAGTGAGTGTTGGTTATGCGGCTATTGCGGCGTCCAGCCAACTTCGAGAACCAACAGTCGTTGTGACATTCAATATCGAAAAAGTTACCACGGATTTAACCGAACGCGCAGATGCAGAAGTACAGCTTCGCGACTTTATAATGAAAATTGAAAAAGAGTCAAAAGCAAAATTTCAAGCGATAGAAGAACTTGCTACGGCGATGGAGTCAGTTTCGGACTCAGATCGACCTGCGATGCAAGAAAGCCTTGACCAACTCAAGTTGTCCGCGCTAAGTTATCA
>CAZURP010000048.1:0-9344 GCA_964623715.1 uncultured Isosphaeraceae bacterium
GCAAGTAGGTCCCTCGCTGATGATGTGATAGTGTCAACCAAAGACTGTCGTCCAGTTTGGCTCATCTTCTTATAAATGTGTTGGAACACACCCAAAAACAACACAATGTCGTAAGTACCCGCAAAATCTGCTGCAAGAGAGTCCTCAATCGCTTGGCTTTTTCGAAGATCTGCGCGTACAAACTTTGAGGTTATGTCCACTTGAGAAAATATCCTTGCCGCGGTGTCTAGGTGATACGCATCATTATCGATGCCATGAATTGTCGAGGCGCCATTTCGAAAAAACTCATAGGCAATAAGCCCATCGTAACAACCTATATCTAATATCTTTTTGCCTTCGCAATTCTCAAAAAGAAGGCCAAACTCGACCATTCTCTTTAGGATATCACCTCTTCTTTTTGAAGCAAGAACACTTGTTTTTAGCCCAAGGATATTTTTTACATCACGTGCGCAATCCCTAGCCCTCTTCATTGTATTTTTCATAGTCATAGTATTTGTAGTTTCTCACTGAACGGGCGTATCATATCCAAACCTTGATAAGTCGACATCCAAAGCCTGCCCAAGATTTGTATTGTCTTTTGAATAAAAACCCTTGATTCGTCCACTTATTTTTTTCTTCGCACTCGACTGAAACACCCTATCAAGGGGTGAGCATAATGTTGAACCACCATATCTGCTTAGCATTCTGGCAATTCCCCTTACTCTTCTGGTGCCAATATTGCAAAACCCATTTTGAGATAACTGATTTTTTGTTAAAAATATGTTTGCTACACGTAACAGTGCCACGATGGAAGGTGAAAGACTTGGGTTTTTTCGCTCAGATTGAACGTTGGTGGTCATTGTTTTTTCTTCATACTTCTGATCGTTCATTAATTTGACAATCCGAGAAACCGTATCTGCCTGGTTTAAAGAAAACAACTCATAAGGAACACAAAGCACTCTATCCTCTGAAAAAAGTTTTTTATAGCGGTTATAGAGGTGTGAATATTTGTACATATCCATTCTGAACAACGGCATTCGGGCTATGTGCTGTTCTGGTGGATTAAGGAATTGTTTCAAGGTCAGCCCGCCACCATCAATAATTTGCTGTCTCCAAGCGGATAAAATTATTGATGATTGTTCGCGAACCATGTAAAACACTGAAGCGTTAGGGAAATGATTTTTTAATCGGTTGGCAATTTGAACCGAGTCAAACCCCCCACTTGCCGGATAACCGGACAGGCGTTCATGTGAGAGAACAAACGTTTTTCCGTTTGAGGTTGCTAAAATTGCCTCGTTTACAATGTCGTTCAGATGGGGGTTGTCTTCAGAATCACGGAGTGAATTTTGACAAAAAGCCATATGTACACAACTTCTTGGTTGCTGACACAAATGAAAACCCAAGTCACCATTCGAGAACACCTCTTGTTGGAACCAGGTTGTTGCCGTTTTGTGGTATCCGATGTGGAGAAGTATCTTTGCTGAACTACAAACAGGTATATTCGTCATTTTATGCGTACTCTTTCACACTCTTACTTGCTTGCTTGCAACATACGCTCTTATTAGTAGAGAAGATTATTGCAGACAAGATCAATAGTATCCAGAACCCCACCGCGTGATGCCTCGATGCTGTGCCGTAATTAGTCGTGCCAGATGCCCAAACAAATGAAAGCGCCACATAGGCGAAAAACATGAACTTCAGCCCATTATTCAGACGTCTCCAATAGAAACAGATATAGGCGACGAACAACACCCTAAAGACAACCTCAATAAAGCCAATCAAGTCTAACAAATTTTGAATTCGCTGGGGAAATGGTTCAAGCATATAGTGTATGAAAGAAGTGAACATAGAACCAACAAACCCAATTGGCGAATTGAACGATATCGGTGCTGAGTAGCTGGCTCTTGAAACTTCTGCAGCTTTTGTGTATTTCATTTCAAGCATCTTGTTCAAGTTGCTCACGTCACCCTGTGCAACACTTGATAGTACCCGCATTTCCCGAAGTTCTGAAAACTGGTTAACAAACACAAGTGCAACCAAAAAAGTGAACAACAAACAGAATAAAAGCAACGCTTTTCTACTGAATAGGACCTTCGTAAAAAAAGTGATATAAACAAAAGCAACGCCAAAAATCGCAATTGATATGAACCCCGTTGCCCTGTGCAACAGAAAAAGGGCTCCACCAGAAACAAACGCCAATAGAAGGTCTCTGCGTTTTTGCATCTGAATAAAATAAACCAATGAAGTGACCAAACACACAATTGACAAGAGAATTAAGGGTTCTCTCATAGTTGTTGCTGACCGCATCACTAAACTTGGCCACAAAAGGCAAAGCAATACAATCCAGCCTGTGTATTTTACATTTTGCCTCCACAAGAATCTTGTAATAAGTATTCCAGAACACATAATTGCAACAATTGAAATTTGTGCTCCTAAAAATTGATTAGAACCTAATAAATAATACAGGGCGCCTAGTAATTGTACGTACGCTTGTACGCCTATATTGACTGTTAACTCGGGTTCCTCAGACCATGCTGTTGCCAAATTGTGAAATTTCCCCGCGTCAACCGAGCTCCCCTTCAACTCGACGTAATAAACACCTAGCATTGCAACAATCTCATACAGAACGAACACTACAGAAAGTGAAATGACGGCGGATGTTCGTTGTGTGAACCGTACAAGCATTAGTCGTTGTGTAGTTTACTTTGGGTGATGGGCAATGGTATTATTCCAAATCGTTTATAAACGATGCAGGCAAGAACAATGTTCGGGGTCGAAATGGCAATAAAGTAGCCTATCGCTAACCCAGTCAGTCCTAGCCATGTGTATAGCGTCCAGTAGAGAACCATGGAGCCTATAGTTTCTGCAATGGCTGAAATTTGAAGCACCTTCTGGCCACCTAAATACATGAGAAGAACGCGCACCGGCCCGGTTAAGGAGTTAATTAGTTGTGCTGTTATAAGAAAATAGTACAAGTACGCGTTGGACAGTTCGAGTAACCCGGTGGCTTGCGATCCAAACACTATTAAGAGCAGTGCCAAGCAGCCACCTGTGATATATTGGAAAAGAAATGTTAACTTTATAGAATGGGCAAAGCCCTTCATATCGTTTTTGTTAAATTTATGAATAGACTTACTTGGCAATATGACGTTTATAAAAGATAAATTAAAAGCGATTACCATCGCCACGCGTTCAACGACTTTAAATTCGCCTATCAACTCATCAGACACAAAGAGTGCTAAATAAGTAATAAAGTAAACAGAACTAAATGTTGTAAAGAAGTTTATTACTAAATATCTTCGCGAGTACGCTGAACTTACTTTCTGTACCAGTTGGTTTTTAGTAATCCTTTTTTTGCCGGTGGCTCTGTAGGCCCTTTGATCAAAAAATGACAGTCTAAGCAGCCCAAACAAACAGGTGCCAAGAACAACAACAAAATAAGCCAAAATTAAATTTTCAGGGGTTTTTGCTAGGGTGCATGAAAACAGAATAATCGTTGTAATAGCTGCTGAAAATCCCGGTTGTTGAATTGTTGCTGAAACGGTTTTTCCTGTTCCAGTGAAATATCCCGAAACTAAAAACGATGTAGAAAAAAGCAGGGGAAGTAACAATAAAACTAGAACCGTTGTCGAATTTTCAGGCACTCCAGAAGTGAAGTAAAACACACCTAAATTTAACACTCCGAATACGGGTGAAAGGAAGAGTATCTTCTTCAAATAATTAGTAAAAAAACACTTCACGTGAGATGAAAGTTTTTTTCTAACGCCAATGAGTATGAGTGTCCTGTCGAACCCCTGTCTAAGCAAAAGCGTAGATTTGCCATACGCCTTTAATATGAAGAACGCGAGAGCTAGTTGACCAGCAGCATTAAAAACCCTCAGAAGAAGGGTTATCGCAAGGTGGTAGTTGCTTTTACTGAACATTCAAACTTAGTTGACACCATAATAATCTGTGTACCACTCCACAAAGTTCTTCACGCCAACTTCTACTGGTGTTGATGGAAGATACCCTACGTCATTTTTTAATGCTTCTACATCAGCGTTGGTGTCTGGAATGTCGCCGGGCTGTAGTGGCAAGAGTTCCATCTCTGCTTTTTTACCAACCGCTTCTTCGATGAGCTCGATGTATCGCAGTAATTCAACAGGTTTGCCGCCTCCAATGTTGTACACGCGCCATGGCACAGAACTTGTACCAGGGTCTGGTTTGCTTGGATCGTAATCGGGGTTAGGCTCAGCGGATTTATCAAGCGTTCGAACAATGCCTTCGACAATATCATCAATATATGTGAAGTCGCGCGTGTGTTTTCCATAATTAAACACTGGCATCTTTTTGCCCTCAAGAATTGCTTTTGTAAACAAAAACAACGCCATGTCTGGTCTGCCCCAAGGACCATACACAGTAAAGAACCGCAGCCCTGTTGTTGGTAATTCAAACAAATTGCTATACGTGTGCGCCATCAACTCATTTGATTTTTTTGTCGCTGCGTAGAGGGACATTGGGTGGTCGATATTGTCGTGCACCGAGAGAGGCATGCTTGTGTTTGAGCCATAGACTGAACTTGATGATGCATAGACCAAGTGCTGGACTTCGTTGTGGCGGCACCCTTCAAGGATGTTTGTAAACCCCACGATGTTGCTACTTATATACGCGTGTGGATTTTCGATTGAATACCGCACGCCCGCCTGCGCGGCGAGGTGGACCGCTTTGTCGAACTTTTCTTTTTCAAAAAATGTTGCCACGCCCGCTTGGTCTGCAACATCAAGTTTGCAAAAAGAAAACGAATCGTGTTTTTGAAGGCGCTCTAAACGTGCTTCTTTAAGCTCGACACTGTAGTAGTCGTTCATGTTGTCAAGACCAATGACGGTATCGCCACGATCGAGCAGTTTTTGTGAAACGGCCGAACCGATGAATCCAGCTGCGCCTGTAACTAGTATTTTCAAGATTTAATCCTCATTGCCCCTAAAACGGGACTTTATCCTTTGTGATCTATAAAGGTATTCTACTAGAAACCAGATTATCTTTGGTAATGTTGCCTGTTTCGGGTACGCTATGGGGTATGAAAACACTACTACTTGCTCTTTTTATTCTTGTGACTGGTTGTTCAACAACATTGTATTGCCCAATCCCCGGCCCAGTAGCTGGCCCCGAAGGACCGCGTCCCAACGCAAAAACATGGGAAACGCCAAAAGACGTTCCAACCATTGATTTATCCGAAGATAACGTCCCTGATTTTTGGACGGCGACGCCCACAATTATTGACACGAACACCTTCTCCCAGAGGCACCAAGTGCATGGTCCAATTCAGGGCGAGCACCCCCGCCCTGCAAAGTTCTTGCCTGCACACAAAAAACCACAATTTGAAGAACAAGGTCCTTCAAACGCACTGCTTGCGGGCATAGGCAATACAACAACTATTATTCATGACCAAAGCGGATTTAATGCAATTGCAAACACCGCCTGGAACCCGCCTGACCCTTCCCTTGCGGTTGGGCCCAATCACATAGTGGCAACGGTCAACATGGCAATCGCATTCTACGACAAAGATGGAAACGAGCAGTTTTCTGCGCTCCTTGATAACACTGGTAACCCTGGATTTTTTGAAGACATCGGTGCTGGCGGTTTCACGTTTGATCCAAAATGTTTTTATGACCCACACGCAGAACGTTTCGTCGTGCTTGCGCTTGAACAGTACGGAGACGATGAGTCATGGATTACGATCGCAGTTAGTGACGATAGCGATCCAAACGGTGTTTGGTACAAATATCGTACATGGTCCGTTGTTACAAATACGAGTAATGGTGACACGTACTGGGTGGACTATCCTGGGCTTGGGTTTGACGATGGTTATTACTACATCACGGGCAACTTGTTTGGTTTGAGTGGCGGCAGTGGTTGGGGTGGCGTGCTCTATCGTGTTTTTGACAAAACACCAATGCTTGTTGGCGACCCTGTTGTCATCGCGGATGTCCGAAAATCTGGTCACGCGAGTATGCAGTGCTCCCAGCACTATGGTGATGCACCTTCAGCGTTTTTTGTCGGGAGAAACAACAGTACCGAGTTACGAGTCGCACATATAAACGATCCGACAAACCCATCGGTTGTTAGTGAGCTTGTTGCCGTACCAAATCACGGTACGCCCGGAGGTGGTGTTCCAAACCCAGGCGGTACTATTAGCGCGCTTGACGGACGCATCATGAATGCGCATTATCGCGACGGAAGCTTATGGACCGCAAATGGCGTGTCGGGATCTGGCGTTAATGCAGTCGGCAGGTGGTATGAGATTGACTTGTCCAATTGGCCAACAACCGCTGCCTCGTTAAAACAAAGTGGAGACACGACCGTGCCAAACTCAATGTCGAGTTTCTTTCCTGCAATTGCTGCGAACAAACGAGGTGAAGTTGCTGTGGTTGTTGCGACCGCGAACAGCACAACTGTCCCAACACTTCAAATACTTGGACGCAAAGCAACCGACACACTTGGAATACTTGGCGAACCAACCGTTGTTGCCACTGGAAACGCTGGCGCAGATGGTCGCTGGGGTGATTATTTTGATATGACGGTTGATCCAAATAACGACACCGTGTTTTGGTACATCGGTGAAGTGCAAAACAACTCAGGATGGCAAACCTATATTGGTAGTGCATTTATCACCTGTGTTGAGGACACGAATGCAGATGGTGCTGTGGATGTTTCTGATATTCTTTCGCTTCTCGCAGACTGGGGTACTGATGCAAATGGAGCGGAAATAGCTGCTCCATACGATGTTATTGATGTTTCCGACGTGTTAGCTGTTGTTGCTGCGCTTGGTAACTGTCCGTAAAAAACGACAAATTACCTATTTTCATGTAGTATGCGCGCAACAAGGAGTGGCAGGCGCATGGATAAGCGAAGTCAATGGGCAGTTCTAAGGGGAAGAGTACTCGTCATCGTTGGCGTAATGTGCTTGCTCTCTGCCATGTTTCTCCCTGATCAAATTCCAAGTGGTCTTGCTCCGCTCGTTATCGTGTTTGGCGTTGGGTTTATTGCCCTAGCTGTTCCTTGGCGAATTTGGCGGAACCTTCCACAGTGGTTTCACCGCGACGACACGTGGATGTAATAAACGACCCGCGGGATTGTTTCTACTTACTCTTTCTTGCCACCGCCGAGTAAATCGCCAATTCCACCAATGATTCCGTCGACTGCTTTGCCAGCGGTGTCGGTCGCGCCTTGAAGCATGTTTCCAACACCAAGTTGGTGAAAAACTGGAAGGTCGTTTATCAACCCAGTCACGTGCGAAAACGCAAGCTTGGAGATACCTTCGACTGGGTGTTGGGACAAATGATCCATGATTGCATGGGTGATTGCGCTCGTGATTGCTTCAGTTGCGACTTCTGCGTCTCCGTCACTCCCAATGTCGTGCATCACAATTTCTTTTATATGCGCTGTGACATCACCAGAATCAAGTACCGTGAATTTTCCACTTGCAATAACGGTGATGTCGCGAATGATAAAATTTTTAATGGTAAAAGGAGGTTCTGGATGCGAAGCTTCTGGTGATTTGTCACTTGATACTGTATCAATGATCGTTTCGATATTTGACTTTCCGTCTTGTTGTTGAAGGTACAGAACAACACCCTCAACAACCACTTCTTGTATTTCCACTTCCTTATCAAACATTTGGAACACACTAAAGTCGGCGGTGGCTTCTTTTACTGTAAGTAAATCTGGTTTTTTTTCTGTCACAAATTTTTCTGGATTCGCTATATGCAAACCCTTCAATGATGAAGACTTAGAAAAAAAACCAACATGTAGACTGTCGAGTTTGATTGCAACTCCCAGCCCTTCCGAGCCTTTGTCTTGGATGACCGATTGCGCCACGCCGTCAAGGACCATAATGCCAACGATTGAAATACAAATGATAAGGATGACCGCAACGAGCAACCCATTGATTAGTTTCTGCTTCATAGTGGCATAGTACCGTATCCCCGTGCTGCGTAATTAGTTGTGAAAATTCGGAAGATTGATAACTGAAATTCGGACGTTTACTCGCCGAAACGTTTTTCAATGCAGTCCATAATGGAGGCAAGCCCGCACTCTGAAATTTCGTAGTAAATGGAGCGGCCTTCACGTCGACCGTGAAGCAAACCACGATCGCGCATTTTTCCCAAATGTTCAGAAGCGCCAGATGGTGGAATGTCGCACGCCTGAGCAAGTTCGCCCACGGTGTATGAACCACCGAGCAGCATTTGAATCATCCGAAGACGGTGCGGATGGGCTACTGTCCGTAAGCACCCCGCTGCTTGCTCGAGCGCTTCCATTGGCAAGAGTTCCGATTGTGTTGATGTAGATGTATTAGCCATATACCTATTATATCGATACCTCTCGATGTGTCAAGGGTGATTAAGGTCTGTTTGGGTGTCTGACCCCAAAGGTGTCTGACCCCAAAACAACAGTCTTGATTATATGGCCGGTTTTACGGTTTTCATGCGTGTTTGCTCTGATGCTGTAAATCGAAAACGTTTTCTTGGAACAACTGCACGTAATTCAATTTCGCCAGTGAACCAGTTTCTGAGTAATTCAAGTGCAGAGGATAACACCTTTTCTTCAGCTGAATCAAGCACTTTTTCTTCTTGGATTCCACTAGAACAACAGCCAGTTGGGGCACAACCATGCGAGGCAACTGCATACTGATGAAGTATTTTTAGTGCCGACGATGCCCTTGGTGGTATTTGTTCGTTTTGTTCGAACGGAATTTCAATGTTTCCCAAAAGCCAAGCCTGAAGCAGTCGACCAGCAGCGTCTTTCGTAATCTGCTCTGGTGTAGTCAGCTTATTTCTGGGAACCTCAATCCAATCAGAAACTCGCATTGCTGATGGGGATGTGCGAATTTCAATGTATTCTAAGAATTGGTGGGCGCCTTCAATGATTGCAGGTTTTGACGCAGTGTCACTATTGTTGTACCTGTTTCTAAACATCGATCCGAATAAATGCATAAGAACTCCTTTTCTTTGCACGTATCTAAGTGCATAGTGAGCCCAAGCTCAATTTCGGTGCATAGAAAAAGAGCGGTGGCGTCTCACCATTTGAATTGTGGTTGGTCTGCGTACTCCCGCCGACCGTTGCTATGATTCTATTCGACAGTTGCCGCTTGTCAACCATAATTATATAAATTATTTCTATTACTATATAAAACATGATTCGCGCTTATAAACAAGAAGATAAAGATTCGTGTTTAAGAGTCCTGCGTGAAGTTGGATGGATGGAGGGCAAAGACACCGACAAAGATGTTTTTGATGGATACATCAGTGACACCACCTCCTTCGTCACCGAACTCACTGGCGAAGCAGAGGTTTTGGTTTTAACAAGACCTGGACAAGTTCTATACC
>CAZURP010000049.1:0-9225 GCA_964623715.1 uncultured Isosphaeraceae bacterium
GACTTCTTTTTTAAGGAAGCGAAGCGTAAAGGCTATCGAAGTCGCGCGGCGTACAAACTGTCTGAAATTGACGACAAGCGAGACATTTTGCAAAAAGGTGACTTTGTACTCGACCTTGGTGCAGCGCCTGGAAGTTGGTTGCAAATTGTTTCAGAAAGAATTGGGGAACACGGAAAGGTAATTGGTGTTGACTTAAAGGCTATTGACGATGGTCTTCCGTACAACGTTGTCACAATGCAAGAAGACGTGACACTATTAACCCCAGAGAGTTTCGATGGAAAATTGTTTGATGTGCTTTTGAGCGACATGGCGCCAAGCACCACGGGAACGAAAACAGTTGACCATCATGGTTCGGTGAATCTTTGCCACACTGCCCTTGATTTATCTGCGACATTACTGAAGCCGCACGGCAATTTAGTTATGAAGGTGCTCGAAGGCGAAGCGTACCCTGAACTTTTAAAACGTAGTGCAAATTCTTTCGAATATGCCCGAGGGTACAAACCAAAAGCTTCGCGCGCCGTTTCGACCGAAATGTTCATCGTCTGCATCGACCGCAACGAAGACATGCCTAGACCACTTGCACTTGCCCCTGCTCCCCCCACCTCCGGCTGGAATTAAACGACCCGCGGGATTGTTTTGTTACACCGGCTGGAATTAAACGACCCGCGGGATTGTTTTAACAACAGAGGAATATTTACTCTTCTGGGTAGTGGAATCGGTCGTCACTGTTTTTTTGGACTCTACGTTCGAGGTATGCCTGGTGGTCTCGCGCGTGTTTCACAGCATTGATAACATATAAAGTCACCAACAACATTCCTCCAATACCGACCACCAAGAGTACAACTCACCAGACCAAAATAATTCCACAAACAACCGGAGGAAGGAAAAGCGACGAGGTCAGGCCAATAACAAACACCATTGGTGCTCCCCATGCAGATCGTTCAAGCATTTTTTTTGCTGTAAGGTCTCTTACCCAATCCGCGATTTCTGCTAGCAGCAAAAACAAAACAACTAATCCCAGCAGACACACAATCGAAGCGGTTACTAAAATGGTCGTCTGGTTTAGAAGAATTCCAACCGCAATACCAAAGGAGGCCAATGAACACCACCTTGCAGAAGTTCGGTATCTTCCGCGTTCACCTAAACCGTGCCGCTGTGCTTCTGGATCATTCAGCGGAGTCGTCAACGCATACACTCCAGCAACCCAAATCGCTGCAAGAGCTAAGTTGACAAAAAACGAAATGTATGGATTGTAAATTTGCAACGACGGCAGAAACGCCATTGCTGCAATCGCCGGAAAAACAACAAACGTAGCAATGCAACATATTGCAATCCTACGAACAAAGGATTCGGGCATTTGCGAAAGTGGAATATCTTTCGAGTTCGGCGTTGTGCGAGAAAGTGTGTACTCGCCACACTCTGGGCAATTTGCTGACATCGGCAGTCCTTGCAGATCGTAGCCGCAATGCGAACACGACCTTGGTGCGTCACTTGCTGGTTTTGAGAATTCTTCCGGTGGAATATAGACCATCACCACCCCCGTTCTTGTTCGTACGCTTCTCGTTTTTCACGAATGCGGTCTTGGCGTCCTTCTTGATCGTCTTCATATTTTAGTGACCACTCGCTATCCGCTGAAAATTCGAGCAACGCCTTGCCAAAAGTGATTAATATCCAAAACCAAGGGAACATAAGCACCACCACATAAAACCAATAGAGCGGCGGCGCAATCCCGTCACCTGGATCAACCGCAACGCGATTCCAAGGAGAAATGTAAATTACAAAACCAAGTGTTGCAATTGAAACTGCCGTTATGTTGCATTTTTTTGCTGCATAATCTAAGCCAAGTCGCAGTGCTAGATCGTGCAACCAAAACGCAAGTCCAATCAGACCAATTCCTCCAATGGCTTGGATATAAAAAGTAATAGCACAATGTTTAATGTTTCCGCCAAAAGTAACATCCTCGGTTGGCAAGTAAAACACAAGCCACACAACGTACCCAATCACCCAACACCACTGCGACATTGGAATCCATTTCCGAATTTTCCCGTACATTGGTGGCATCGCTGAATCAACATTCTCGGGCATCATGCCAATCACGACTGACGGCCAGAACAGCGCCATACAAAAAAGGGAAATTCGATACAGCGGAATTGGAATGATTGCAAACATCACTAGGAATTGCAAGACCACCAATCCAAACACAAACATAGCTCCAATGCGCATCCAATATTTTGTGCGCGCGCGAATGTCCGGAACATCCCCAAGCCCCTTGACGGCAATGTTTGCGTCAATTGCCTCCATTATCTTCCCGCTTTTTTTTTCAGATACCATCTATTATCGCGGCAATTTCGTCGAGGTTCGCGTGAAGCCACTGCCGGTCTTCGTCTTTCTCGATGCGCTCGCCAATTTGCCGCGCCTCTGCCAGGTGCTTCTTTGCCTTTTCTGGATCGTTTGACACGAGCGCTCTTGCTAATCCTTCATGGGCAAAAGGTAAATCCCAATCATCGAAGTCGTGCATCTTGCATGCATCCATATACAACTGCGCATGATGCGCGGACGACGCACACCGCTTCACCGCGGCGTACACCCGCGCAATTTGCCATTCGCCTCGTGCGTGGTTTTTTTCAGTTCCTGCTATTCCCCAGTGGTGCCTCGATGCGTGCGCCGCGTGCACCATTTCTTCATCTTGTTCTGGCGTTCTATGTTTGTTATCGAGCAGTGACCACGTGTGGTTAAACAAATCAACGGCAAGTTGGCGGTGGTCGGTCATGCCGATTGCTCAACACAATTTGACAATCTGTTTTTCTTCACGTGTTGCACTGCGTTCTTAAACATTTGCAATCCGATTGGTTCTGTTTGTTGTTCTTCTTTTGCCAAACGTGTCCACGTCGGATGTTGTGTCCAACGAAGGTACCGTTCGGGGTGAGGCATCAATCCAAGCACAAGACCGCTTGCGTCACAGATTCCCATAACATCACCAACCGAACCGTTTGGATTATCGTTCGCTCCGTACCGACACGCAACGCGCCCGCTCTCTTCTATATCTTGCATGACCTCGTCATTTGCAGGAACAAATCGGCCCTCGCCGTGCGCGATTGGGATGACTGAGGTTTCGGGAGTCAAGGTCAGGTTTTTCGTCCAGATGCACCTCGTGTTGCTCGGGACTTGGAACGAAACCCACTTGTCAACAAATCGCGCAGAGTTATTTTGTGCAAGTGCGATGGTTGGTTTCGGTGCGTTTTCGCACCAATCACTTCCTGGTGCTGGGCCGGGCAATAATCCTAACTGCACGGCAATTTGAAAACCATTACACGGTGCAATCATCGGGACGCCCCTGCGCAGTGCGTCCACAAATTTTGGATATAACGTCTTGCGCATTAGATTCGCCATGATGCGACCTGCTGCAATAGAGTCGCCGTAACTGAACCCTCCCGGTAAACCAACAAGGTCTGCCTCGTCAATGAATGCTGGATTATCAAGTAACTCATTGATGTGCACCGACCAGGGAGTTGCTCCAGCAAGTGCAAACCCTTCTGCCAGTTCAAGGTCGCAGTTAATTCCCGGCGCGGTGATAATGAGTGCTTTTGTCATGTTAGATCACCATTCCTGTCATCCAACCGCGGCACAAATCTGCAAGCAGCCAAGAAGTGCTCCCACAAGTCATTTTGTCCGAGTCATTAAAAGTACCAATAATTTCACATGGAATACCGGCAAAGTGCTGCTGTACTTGCGTACGTTTATCAGGGTGAATTTCTAGTAAATAACGCGATGGTGTTTCAGAAAAACAAAGCGACGCATCTTCAAGTTGCAAATCCAGTCCGAGTTCGCCGCCAAACGCCATCTCTGCTGCTGCAACCAGTATGCCACCCTCACTGCAATCATGCGCCGAAGTTACAAGCCCAGAATTGATTGCCTCAAACACGCGTTGCGCATTCCGAGGACCATCAGTCAAGGAGACTGTTGGTAACTCGTTATCACACTTTGCGTCTGGGTCAACCAAAAGTACGTGTGAACCACCCATTTCTGATTTCGTTTCGCCAATCAACATCAACAAGTTTCCTGGGGCTTTCGCGTCCATTGTGACACAGGTTGCGATATCGTCCACCATGCCGAATCCTGAAATCAACATTGTTGGTGGAATAAAAATAGTCTCGCCTGATTCAGTCGTGAACTGGTTGTTCAATGAATCTTTGCCTGAGATAAATGGAGTGCCATACGCTTTCGCCGCGTCGTAACAACCATGCGAACAACGAACAAGTCGTCCTAGACTTTCTTCATCTTTCACGCCGGGCCAACAGTAGTTATCAAGAATTGCAATCGTTGATGGATCACCACCCACACAAACAATATTCCGTACACATTCGTCAATCGCAGCTGTCGCAATTAGATACGGGTCGTCAGCAAGTGCCGTTGCAAGCCCGCTACCGATCGCGAGCCCTTTCGTTGAACCACGCACTGGTGTAATAACTGCTGCATCCGATGGTGCGCTACCCGTAGGACCAACAAACGGCCGGATGACACTTCTGCCTTGTACTTCATGGTCGTACTGTTGCACAATGGATTGCTTCGATGCAATGTTCGGATGCGCTAAGAGTTTAGGCAACATGGTTTGAACGTCGATGGCCACGCTTCCACCTTGATTCACTTCCGGGGGTGACCATCGCGCTGTTCGCACCGCACCGTGCCAACCCTCGTGCAAAAAGTGCATATCAATTTGACCGACAGTTTCACCTTCGTATTGAAGAATAAGTTCTTTTCCGGGTGTACCAAATTCACCAAGGTCGCAAAGTTCAGCGTCGTGCCTGTCACATATTTCTTGAATCAGTTTTACGTTTTCTGGTGGAACAGAAAGCACCATGCGTTCCTGCGCTTCACTGATCCAAATTTCGGATGGCGTCAGACCCGCATATTTCAGCGGAGCATTTTCAAGATGCACTGTTGCGCCAATTTGTTCGCCCATCTCGCCAACCGCGCTGGAAAAACCACCAGCACCGCAATCGGTAATGGCACTAAAGAGGCAGCCCGCTTTGTAATCTCGCGCTTCAAGAATTGCATCGAGTGCTTTCTTCTCGGTAATCGGATTTCCAATTTGGACGGCGTGTGAGAATTCATCGGAGTGTGTGTCGGTCAGTTCGGCAGAGGAGAATGTTGCACCGTGAATCCCGTCGCGACCCGTCTTCCCACCGATGACAATAATTCGGTCACCTTGCTTCGCGTCGCCTTCAATGCAGTCGATTGGCATGACGCCAACGCATCCGCAATAGACCAAGGGATTTCCTGCATAGTTATTATCAAACCAAACGCCACCGTTGAGGGTTGGGATGCCCATTCGGTTCCCGTAGTCACGAACACCACGAACGACTTCACCAAGGACCCTTCGAGAATGAAGGCACCCCTCTGGAGGCTCATTGTCAAAGTGAGCAACACAAAATGTGTCGGTTGCAGCAATAGGTCTTGCCGCTAAACCAGTGCCCATAATATCGCGGATGCAACCACCAATACCAGTTGCCGCACCACCGTATGGTTCAAGCGCAGATGGGTGGTTGTGCGTTTCAACTTTAAAACAGACTGCGTGTTTATCATCAAATTTAACAATGCCGGCATTGTCAACAAACACACTCAAGCACCAGTCGACTTGCTCTTCCATTAGCTCAAACGTTGCGGCTGCAACTGTGCCTTTTAGCAAGTTGTGTACTGTTACTGAACCATCATCGTGTTCTTCGTGGTGGGGTCTGTTTGTTGCGTTCGGTCCCGTGTATCGAATCGTTGCTTTGAGTGTTTTATGCACACAGTGTTCAGACCACGTTTGCGCGAGTGTTTCAAGTTCAATTTCGCGTGGCTCGCGGCCTAGTGTTTTGTAATGCGCTTGAATACCTTGCATTTCCTCTAAGTCAAGGAACAGATGCGATTCACGAGACATCGCTTCGAGTTCGCTGTCGCAAAGTGCGGTAATTGGAATTTCTGGCACGTTCATATCGTGCGCGTGCCCACGTGGAAACTCGTCAGGATGATATGGTGTTGTGTGAATTTCATGCACAACGGTGTTTGCAAAACAACGCAGAGCAATTCGTTGCGCTTCGTCGCTTGTTATTCCTTGAAAATCAAATCGGCGACCAGTTTGTACCTGCACTTTCGTTCCAAGCAGGCGCTCAATTGCAAGTTCAACTGCCTGGGCTTCTGGGTCCATCACGCCAGGCTGTGGATGCACTTCAATCATCGAATCTGCAAGTTGATCACAAGAGCCAATCGTGACTGTTTGAGTCACCGGATCGCAGAGCAATTCATTTACAATGGTCACGAGTGAGTCATCATCAAGTTCGCCTTCAAGCAAATAGAGTGCCGTCGACTCTATATTCGTTGGAGAGAAGCCTGCTTGCCTTGCTTGTTCCAGTGCTGCACGACCTCCGGTATCTATACTTTCTTGGTTGGGCGATACTTCAATGCGAAAGACTGTCATAATACGTGTAGGGTATCAAAGGTAGAACTGACGATACCATGTATACCATGTCGAATCTTCCAACTTTTCTTTTGTTTACTGACGGTGCGTGTTTGGGCAACCCTGGACCAGGCGGCTGGGCATATATTTTGCGGGACAGCGATGGAATTGAGGTCGTTGTGAGTGGCGGTGATCCAGATACAACAAATCAGAAAATGGAAGTCACCGCAGTGCTTCGCGCGCTTGAATCACTCGGAGAACCTTCGGCAGTCGAAATCCACGCAGACAGCCAGTACGTCACCAAAGGGTTAACGGAGTGGATGGATGGCTGGATAAAAAAGGGTTGGAAAAACGCTGCGAAAAAACCAGTTGCAAACCAGGATTTGTGGAGACCGCTCGCAGAGCTGCGCACGAAACACGTCATCACGACTAACTGGGTGAAGGGACATGCAGGGCACCCTGAGAACGAGCGATGCGACACGATTGCTTCAGCTGAAGCAGAAAAACTCTTGCAATAGCCCTTGGAAAGCCGTAGGATTCATGTATGAAATTATTCAGGACAATTGTATCTGTCTATATTTTCACTTGTTCCGCGTGGGCACACGAACATTCCACACCGTGGATTGATTCTGACAATCTCGAACAGGGGCTCTATGTTTCGGTCAGCCCTCCGTGGACTGTTCGCAAGGATGAAGATTTTCCGATTTCCATTCAGATTCGCAATATCAATTCCGAGCACGATATTCTTGTTTCTGAAATTCGACTTCTTGGAGATACTCCTCAGCGAGTTACTCCAAAAAAAGCACTGCACGCGCAAGGTGATTTGCTGCAAGAAGTGCAAAATGCGAAATCGTTTTTTGAAAACGACGGTTCTGTAAAAGAACAAAAAAACTTCATTGATTTGGTGGCAAAACTCGGTCGCGAGGTTTGTACAACCGCTTGGATTGTTCCGAGTGATTGCGAAATTATTGAAGTGGAAATTGATGTACTTGAAAACAAAAATATGCGGACAGTTCGCAAGTCTGTCTTGGTCAATAAACAACCCCCACTTCCACGAGGGGGAAACGCTGATGTCGCATTTGTTGTTGATGAGACATGCACCCAGACGATTGTCTCACCAAGAAATACAAGCACGCAGTATTGGTTTGCTGGCGACCAACATATTCACACATCATTTTCGGTTGACGCTGTAATTCTTGATGGCACAGAACAAGAACCGTATGAATACTCTCAGTACGCCGAAGCTATCGGGCTTGATTGGGCTATTTTTACTGACCATTCCAACATTACCTACTCGGAGGTTTGGGGAGACCGTGACTGGTATGTTGAATCACAGTTCAATTGGGGACAATCTGAATGTGAACAATACCGAAATGACCACGATAGGCTGGCTATTTATAGTCAAGAAATGGGTTTGGGGCAACAAGGCGTGTGGGATCTGGCGTCGCACATGTTGTGTTTACCTCTTGACCACGATCTCCCAGGAATGTTATCGAATCCATCGGATGGTCTGGTCTACGGACACGCAAATTGCGAATCGGAACAAACCATTATTAACCGAATAAACAATGCAGGTGCGTTCGGCTTTATTGCGCATCCGTATGATTGGGCATACTTAACTTTTTATGAATGGGATTGGGGAAACGGGACAAATGGTTGGGCGGGGATGGAGTTGATTTGCTCTGCAGAAGGCACATACGATGACGAGGATTGGTCAACGTGGTACAAATGGCATGAACTATTAAACGGGATCGGTACGCCAACAAATGGTCAATTACCTTCTCGTTCTGGTTGGCCAAATCGTTTTCCTGTAGGCATTGGAAACAGTGACGCACATGAGCCAGGGAATGTTGGAAGAGCCTGGACGTACGTCGCGATGGAAAATGTGACGCGGTCCAACCTAAAGGAAGGCATAATAGGCGGTCACTGCATCGCGTCGAATGGCCCCCTTGCGTGGGTGACTGTGAACAATGCGTTCACGGGTGAGGTTGCGGTATTGCCAAACGGTTGGGATACAAACGTTGTTGTTTCTATTCGGACGAACGAGAGCATGGGGTACGCTGGTGAGTACGGTGCGGAGGTTCTTGTAAATGGCGAAGTAAGAAGAACCATCGAACCATCTGGGCTACCCTACTACGGCTTGGATATTTATGTAAACGATTTGAATCTTGGGCCAGGTGACAAATTTGTGACGCTACGAGTGTCAAAAGGTGGGCTTGTCTGTTTGCCGAATCCTGTCTGGCTGCAGCACACCGTCTTTGGCGACATAGACGGAAGCGGCGCGATCGACCTTGGAGACCTTTTACACATCATCGGTAACTGGGGATCGTGTTCTGGCTGCCTCGGTGACCTCAACCAAGACGGTGTAATTGACACCACAGACCTCCTTCAACTTATTTCCCTCTGGGTGTAATACCGATTACCACTCCATATGACCTGTAAACGCAACCCCTACAACTGCTTTTTCGTTTTTCAAAGTGACAGTCACTTTGAAAACGTTTTAGCTGATGAATGTTATCGGACTGTGCGTAGGGTGTGGAATGGCGCTGGGGGTTGTGAGAATCCTGATTATTGGTATGATATGTGGCTCGCCTGACGGAAGGCGAACCAAACCACTATCTCGGAACTACTTATGCCAACAATCAACCAACTCGTACGAAAACCCAGAAAGACTCCAAAGGTCAAATCCAAGGTTCGCGACCTTGAAGCAAGCCCGCAAAAGCGTGGCGTTTGTTTGCAAGTTCGTACTGTAACTACAAAGAAGCCGAACTCCCCGCTTCGAAAAGTTT
>CAZURP010000050.1:0-4459 GCA_964623715.1 uncultured Isosphaeraceae bacterium
CGCGCGAATACCCCGTGCTTCCAAAAATCAGCGTTGATTACGGCATGATGGAACCCGCTTCCTCGGACGATGCAATTACTCTTTGCACAGTGCCGATGGATGTTGAGTGGCTTGATGTTGGTTCGTGGCCAAGTTATGGCGACACATTGCGAGCGGACGCGAATGGAAACCGCTCGGACACAAAAACAGTCCATCTTGATTCCAAAAATGTACTGAGCGTCTCGTCTGACAAAACACACACCATCACAACCATCGGGTGTGAGGACTTGGTCATCGTGCATACCGATGACGCAACTTTGGTATTCCCTGCAAGTGAAGCGCAACGCGTAAAAGAAATGCACGGGCTCGTCGACGAAGATTTGCGATGAGATACCTGGCTATCGACCTCGGTGACAAACGGACAGGAATTGCCGTTGGTGATGATGAACTCAAAATGGCGCAACCAGTATGCGTTTTGGAAGTTCCCATCGGAGCGTTACTCATTGAGGCTGTTAAAAAAACCATCGACGAGCAAGGCGTTGACGAACTTGTCATAGGATTGCCATTGAATATGGATGGCTCTCCAGGTCAACGCGTCGCTATTACGAAGAATTTCGCACAACAATTAGAAACCTCGACGGACTTGCCAATTCATTTCCAAGACGAACGGCTCACGAGTGCTTCGGCTGAAGAAACACTCGCGCGCTCTGGAAAAACGCACAAACAAAAAAAGAAAATGCGCGACGCCCTCGCGGCCGCCGAAATCCTCAACGATTTTCTTCGATAATTAGCAGAACCAATGGGTAACGGCATTTTGCGAGCAAGCAGTTGCGCAATCGGATGTAGCAATGACGAGAAATGTATCGCAGTTTGCACATAGCTCCCCACGTAGTGCTTCAACATCACGGCTCGACAACAAGCAACAGTCAATTGTTGAATCCATTGCACCAACATGCACCTGTTCTTCTGGAATACCAGAATGTTCTGCAATTGCAACCTGAATTGAATCATCTCGCGTCGTTTCACCAAAGCACCACACATGCATTTTTCCCCAAGGCATCGCGCGCATTTCTGGATCACACATGAGACGCGCATAAAAATCATCGAGGAAAGAGGATTCGCTCAAAGCAAGGTGGAATTCACTCTTCGCATCAACGCACTGCATTGCTTGACGCATAAGTTCCTTCGCAACTGCATCGAGTCGAGCGTCTTTGCATGCACTTTTGACAATCCGAGTTGTCATTGATGTGGCTTTTCTGCTTTTCTCTGTATGTTTGGAAGTTGTAACTTTTTAGCGATAGCGTCATCCATTTCGCGCATCATTACTCCGCGGACCATAGAACCGTGGTCGCCACCTTTGTCCACCCGAACCATTGCATCGAATTCTTCAGCTTCAAAAAACTCTTGCATCGAAACCACCGCATCCTCGAAATAAAACGTGTCAAATTCACCCGCAACAATATGGATTTTCCCCGCTAACTTCGGCGCGAGTGTTTCCCAATTCTCTTCGAGATATTTCCTGATGTCGTACCGCTTCCAAAATGCAATGACCTCTGCATTCACCGCTCCGGTTTCTCGATCGAACATACGGTCAGGGCGGCCGTGCTCTCCTCGAGGACTGAAGACCGCTTCAAACGAACCAATTTGTCCGCCATCTTTTAACACATCGTCCATCGCGACAAATTTGTTTGCAAACAAAAATGGCACCTGCCCCATGCGGGCGATTGGACGGATTGTTCCTTGTGCATCGAAATACATATTCGCGTTTTCTTCGTATAAATCAACCGTTTGGAAAAAATGAAAATCGATTGGGTCGGGCGCGAGTGCCCAAGCTCCTCCGAAAAAATCTGGATTCTGTACTTGCAACCAGAGTGCTGTCCAACCACCCGAAGAGTGCCCTGCGAGAAAGCGTTTTTCTTCGTTTCTGCCGAGGTTGTACGTCTCTTCAAGGTATGGGATCCATTCTTGAATGAGTGCATCCATTCGGGGGCCATTGTTTTCTGAATTCGCAAAAACGGTGTGCCCTGTGTATGCCTGCGAATTTAAAATAACTCTGCAAATTTGATCGTCGTAATCTGATGCGGTAAACATCATCTTCATGAACCGACCACCGTAATGGTCACTGCCAAAACCACCAATCCAGTACATGACTGGATACGGTTTCGTCCGAGTTGGGTCATAATTGTCCGGAACAATCACGCATGCGCCGTGGTTCACGTCTCGTCCATAAAAAGCACTCAACAAATCACTTCGTTTTTCATCAAGGCGAAGATTCTTATGCACTTTCCAGTCGCGCGGGGGCGCGACTTCGTTTGCGGTGAGCGCTATTGTTCCTGCGTCTACTCCACTACCCTCAAAACGCGTCGGCACACCATACAAGCCGCCCGTCACATTTATTCTGGAACGATCGCCTTGCTTCCGCAAAACGGCAACTGCATTCCAGTTGCCTTCGGGTACCTCCAACATCGGAACGTACGCGTCTGCGTTTGCATCGACGATGAGTGGAGTTCCTGCCTCCCAATTCTCCACATCAAGCGCAAAAAATGGTTCGACATTAAACCAGTTCGGACCAGCAACTAGTGGCGATTTCCCTTGCGAGAGCATGATATACAGACGGCCGTCAACAGACTCGCCCGCTGCACCATCGTGCGTGACAGAAAACTGCAGGGGTTGCGCGGGAACTGTTGGCTCCTGAACATGTAAACAAAGTGCGAGTAAAAATTCAATCATGGTTAGGACATCATACGTTTAAACCACACTAATGTTGCAAAACTTGCGCCAAGAAGCAATGCACCGTTTGCTTGATGCAACGTCGTTACGATTACTTCGTAGAGCGGAACTGTTTCGCCTTTGTTCACCAGAATGACAACGAGCGCCCCGCCACCAAGCAACAATTGCACCAAGACGAGTGCATGCAACGAAATGCCAAGTTTTTTCAAAATCGAATTGTCTCTTCCCATACACCGAATGCCCGTGATAATCGCAAAAAGTAGAACCAGAAATGCCACTGCGATATGCGTATACAAAATGTGCGTCGCTTTTGGAGCGAGTGCCTCGTCTCCAAGCATGTGCCTGTAGACAGCGCCTAAAACAAGTTGCAACACCATCGCAATGCACAAAAGCGTCGCCCATTTCAGATCGCCTCTTTGTGTCACCTTTGCTGGGTTCTTCCATGTTGATGACAACATCGCACTGAGCATGACGAATCCTGCAAAAATCATTTGCCCTACGACGCCGTGCACTACGCCTATCCACAAGTTTGGCGACAGCATCTCTCTGTCTTGGGCAAGCGTTAAATGTCCTGTTACGCGAAGTCCACCGAGTAACCCTTGCACACAAACAAAGACGAAAATAAGTATGGCCAGAGTTCGGGCGCACTTGCTTGCGGACCACTTCCAGACACAAACAACCATGATGAGCGAAGTCATTCCAATCAACATGCCAGTGAGCCGATGGGCGTGTTCAAAGAAAACACCTTCGTTTCCAGGCGCAATCATTTCAGTGAGTGGATACAACAACATATTGTGCCCGTAACTGTTGGGCCAATCGGGCACAGCGAGTCCTGCTTCCATACCCGTGACGAGCCCGCCGGTGACAAGCATTAAAAAGACCAGTGTCGTTGCAACGCAAAGAAACCCAAAGTGCCAATCAACGCTACAAGTGCAATCTTTTAAGCGGCCGTGGAGCGACGCGCCGATGATGCCGAGCACCACCGAGGCAACAAACAAACCGATGACCCAGTACAAACCCGTTGCCATCATTTCACTTGGTGCTTTACCACCAACGATCGAACCAATAAGGAGTAGGTTCAAGAGCGCTGATACAAAACCGATCCATGCGCCCTCCGCAAGGTTCTTTCCGTGGCGGGACGCAACAGGCAAACAAAGTGCCCCAAGGACAAAGAGAATTTCGCCACCGGTTTTACCTGAAAAAAGGAGGGCAATGTACGAAAACACCCACATTGCGGTGGTTGCTCCGAGGGAAAGTGTCAGAACTCTTGGAATGGTTTGTGTTGGTTTATCTTGCATGAGAAAGGTATACTACCCCGCTTCGATGACAAACACGACCCAACCAATTGAAGAGTCGCAAATTACGCCACAGAAGCCCAGTTTACGAAAGTTGTACGCCGAACTAGCAAAAATCCGGCTCAGTTTATTGGTCGTTGTCACAACGGGCGCCGGTTTTGTTATGGCGAGCCCGCTTGGCATCGATTGGCTCGTACTTCTCTGGACGGTGCTTGGAACAACAGCATGCGCCGGTTCCGCAGCCGCGCTCAACCAACTTGCTGAGCGAACTCGCGATATGAAAATGCACCGCACCGAAAACCGTCCACTTCCAGCTGGACACGTATCACGCGCGCACGCTTTTATCTTTGGCATTGTGCTTGCGTATGCTGGTGTTGCAATTTTAAGTTTTGGAGCAAATATTGCGTCAGCAGGCATCGCCCTTTTGACGATTCTTTTGTATGTGCTTGTGTACA
>CAZURP010000050.1:4469-9089 GCA_964623715.1 uncultured Isosphaeraceae bacterium
AAAACCACTGACTACGTTTAACACGGCGGTTGGTGCTGTTGTCGGCGCACTTCCACCGCTCATCGGGTGGGTCGCGGCAAGTAATGGCATCTCGGAGGGTGGTTGGATTCTTGCTGGCATTTTATTCATCTGGCAAATTCCACACTTCCTCGCGCTCGCTTGGATGTACAAAGAAGATTACGAACGCGGTGGCTTCAAAATGCTTCCCGCAATTGACGCCTCGGGTGAACTTACCGCGCGTGTGAGTGTCATGACGAGTTTGTGCCTGATCCCGCTTGCGCTCTTTATGACGGTTGTTGGGTCAACGGGAATTTTCTTTGCTATTGCGGGTTCTATTCTCGGCGCGTTCATGACGATGCGATCCATTACCTTTTGGCGAAAACGTGATGACGCATCTGCGCGGAGACTTTTCTTTGCAAGCATTATTTACTTACCGCTCATCATCGTTGTAATGCTCATCGACCGCGAAACAATTCAATGGATAGAACTAGGTACTTCTAATGTCTGAACAAAACGTACGTCTTACGTTCCGTGGCGGTGGTTGGGTGCTCGCCTTGCTTGCATTTGTCATTTTGGCAATTATTGTTTGGGCAGTTGCGCCTGCAGTGTTACGGCTTGGAAATCATAGTGCCGGTGACGGTTCAACAGTCGCTTCGTACGCATTCGATCTTTCAAATGCACAGCTCGATGAAGATACTTTTGTCGCTGTGATGCAACATCGCGACATGTCTCCGGTACTAGAAAATCCAACGATTCTCTCCGTTGAAGAACTTGCGCTTAAAAACTTTAACAAGCGTAAGCAATTCCTTGTGAGTGGCGACCTTGTTGTCGGCATTAAGCTTGGTGGCGAAACGCGAACGTATCCTTTGCACATGCTCAACGTGCATGAAATCGTAAACGACACGCTTGGCGGTGTTCCGATTGTTGTCTACTGGAATTGGCCAAGCGGGTATGTTGGCGTGTTCGAACGCGTTATTGCTGGCAAAGAAGTCAACTTTGGCATAAGCGGCCTTTCGGGTAACGGCGTTATGTTGATGTATCCAACAAGTGACGACGTTGGCGGCGAACAACTATTCTCGCCAATGCTTGGGCGAAGTGTAACCGGCGAGCCCGTGCAACTCACGCCAGTCACGCATGAAGTAACAAGTTGGAAGGATTGGTTTGCAAGACATCCCGAAACAACTTCGTTATCTCCAGATGGACAATACAAAAAAAGATATCGTAAGGGTGACCCTCGGCAGTACTTTTTAAATGACACGATTTATTTCCCCGTGAGCAAAATGCCAAACGATGGCACCAATCCAAAAACACACGTGGTAATCCTTGGCGCTCGTGGTAAGGAATCAATATACGCAATTCAAGATCTCGTTGATGCCGCGGGTGAGAGCGGTGAGGTTACCGTCGATGTTGCTGGGAGTCCAGTTACCTTTACAGTTGGCACCGCCCCGCTTGCTGCCGTAGCACGTGATGCATCAGGTAATACTCTTCCTACACAGCGCGCACTCTGGTTCACGTGGTACGCGAACCATCCGGATGCAACGCTTTCCAAACCAAACACGTCAAACGCTCGCTAAGGGGACACCCACGCGAATACATCGGGACAGGCACCACACTTAATGACTGTCACGCTGCCTGTGTGGGGCTGTCCCTAGTATTCGCAAGAGTGTGAGTGTCCCCGCAGCAAGGACGTTCTGTCGTGTTTCTTAGTGCGTTAACTTGTCCATGGCTTCGGTGACTTTGGGCGTGTCGCCTTTGATGATTTCGGGTTGATATTCCATCGTGTCAGTCAGTGCTAATGCGATAAAGAGGTCGACGAATAATATCGAGCCAACAAAGACAAAGCCAATAAATGGACGATCCCAACGAAGGTGCATAAAGTACAACCCAACGATGGTTGCTTTTACGGTCGCAACAAACAACGCCATGATGATGCCCATCTCCGCGATGTTGATTTCGGTAAAGTCATACCGAGATACCCAAACAGTAACTGCAGTCATAAAAAGCAGAATAGCGCAGATGAGGACTAAGAATTTAATCGGTACGATGTGACCGATTTGATCGTCGTGATGTGTTGAATCATTGTTTGACATAGTTAATCTCGTTATTCGCCAGGATGCACAGCATCCTTTTTCCAATCGTACCCTTGCTCTTCTTCGTTCCATTCGAGCACACTGTAGTCATAGCAGTCGCCAACTTCTGGTTGCTCAGCAAAGTTATCCCATGGTGGTGGTGATGAACATTGCCATTCCAAACTTCGACCACCCCACGGGTTCGCGGGTGCTTTCTTTCCGCTGAATACCGATTGAATGAGGTACAGAGCGCAAATCACAAAACCAATTGCAAGAACCACAGATCCCACGGTTGACCAGATGTGGTACACCTGAAAAAGTTCGGCGTTGGGCAACATGTCGTACGTCGCATACCGACGAGGCATACCTTTTGATCCCATCATAAATTGTGAAAAGAAGGTCACGTTAAAACCAACAAAGACAAGAATCGCAGAAAAGCGGCCCCAGTTTTCGTTATACATTTTCCCTGTCATCTTCGGCCACCAGTGGTGGATGCCGCCAAGGAAACCAATCAACGCTGAGCCCATCATCACGTAGTGAAAGTGCGCGACGATAAAGTAAGAATCGTGCAAGTGAATATCCGTTGCAAGCGTCGCACAATACAATCCCGTCAAACCGCCAATCGTAAAGATGAAGATGAACGAAAGTGCGTAAAGCATGGGTGTATTCAAACTAATGGAACCTTTATACAAAGTCGCCAACCAGTTAAACACTTTTACCGCCGAAGGGATCGAAACACTAAACGTAATGAGTGAGAAAATGATATTCATCAACTGCGACTGGCCAGCTGTGAACATGTGATGTCCCCACACAAGGAAACCGAACATCGCAATTGCTATCGAACTATATGCAATGAATTTATAGCCAAAGATGTGTCGATGCGAGTGCACCGAAATCAACTCACTAATGATACCCATCGCGGGAAGAATCATAATGTACACAGCGGGGTGTGAATAGAACCAGAAGAAATGCTGATACAGAACTGGATCGCCGCCCATGGCTGGGTCAAAAATACCTATACCGACTGCTCGTTCGACAATCAACAGCAGGAGCGTAATGCCAACAACTGGTGTCGCAAGCACCTGAATAATTGCCGTCGCGTATGTACCCCAGAGGAACAGTGGCATTTTGAACCACGTCATGCCCTTTGGGCGAAGACGGTGAATTGTGACAATAAAGTTCATCCCTGTAAAAATAGAACTAAAACCAAGAATAAACGCACCAATCAATGCGGGAATAACCCCACCCATTGAGGATGCTTTGTCAATACTGTATGGCGTGTAGAATGTCCAACCAGTATCAATGCCGCCTGTGCCAAGTGCTATCAGAAAAAACACCAAGCCAAAAATCCAAAGATACCAACTAAACAGGTTTAGTTTCGGGAAGGCAACATCCTTCGCGCCGAGCATGATTGGCAGGACAAAGTTACCAAGTGCTGCCGGTACCGCGGGAATAATAACAAGGAAGACCATAATCGCACCATGTACGGTGAATGCTTGGTTGTATTGGTCTTGGGTCATGAAGGTGCCTTCTGGGGTGAGCAGTTGGAACCGAAGCATCATGGCGAAGATACCACCGAGTAAAAAAGCAAGCAAAACGCAGACTAAGTACATGATGCCAATTCGTTTATGGTCAACAGTAAATAACCACGAAAGAATGCCTCTCGTGTGGTTTAAGTAGTTGTCATTTGGGTTTGAAGTCGTCAATGTTGTCATCGTTATTGCCTTGGTGTTCCATCAGGGTTCACGGTGATGTTACCCTCTTCGTCAGTGAGTTCACTGAGGTGCTTAAACATCTCAATGATTGCTGTTATTTGTTTGTCCTTCAATTGCCCCTGGAACGATGGCATCGATCCAAGATACCCCTGAACGATATGCCCTTGGGGATCCACAATTGAAGTACGAATATAATTTTCTGGCACTTCGTATGTTGTTGCTTCGCCCAGATGACCGGAAAGTTTCTCGCCTGAAGTAAAAGTAACGTCGCCGTTTTTAACTCTATCCCACAACCCTTTAAATGATGGCCCTGTACTTTCACTACCATCGAGTGAGTGGCACGATTGACACCGGTTATACAAACGGTTTATTGCATACGCTGGCAATTCTCCGACACTCATGTCTTCATACTCGCTTGCGAGTTTCACCATCGTTGGTTCAAAGTCGTCGGCTGGTACAACATGCACTGTTGCAACCATCTTTGAGTGGTCCTTGCCACAATACTCTGTACAGTTCAAAGTGTAATCACCCACTGCAGTCGCTTCAAACCACAATGAAGTGTACCGACCGGGAATAACATCCATCTTCACTCGGAAGTCTGGAATCCACACACTATGCAGCACGTCGTTTGACGTCATAAGTAGGCGTACTGGTGTATTCACTGGAACAGTTAACTCAGCAACTTGTGTCGCACCATATTTTGGATGTTCGAACGTCCAAGACCACTTCTGCCCTGTCACCTGCACATCGTATGCACCCTCAGGCGCTTCGCGCAAGTTGAGGTACCCGCGCATTCCGACAGTAAAGATGACAACAACGAGGAGCAAGGGAATAAT
>CAZURP010000051.1:0-9070 GCA_964623715.1 uncultured Isosphaeraceae bacterium
CATCGCCGCGTTTTGAAAAATCGCGTACCATTTTCGTAGCCATATATAAACCTCACAACTGGTCGTCACTGCATCAAAGTGCAGTTTGCCTGTCTTAAAGTATGTTTTCGTGTGTGCTTCCAAGTGCCGCGACCGCCGCTGCCGAGCCACGTAGGGTATCCGAAAGTCTATTTTTCGACAAGGTTCAGCGGTGAAAACTTGAGGTTTTTTAGTAAAAAAATATTTTTTTTTGTGTTTTGGATCTCCCGCAAAAATGAACCTTCTTCTCCTTTACTCCACCACAAATTAATGCGTCTCAGAGACGCATTAATTTGTGCATGAAAAAACGGCCAATAGTCTGCACTATAGGCCGTTTTAAGTCTTTTGGTAACAAGTGGTTACTTAATTGTAACGCTTGCTCCTGCTTCTTCGAGTTTCGCTTTCACTTCGTTTGCTTCGTCTTCAGAAACTTTCTCTTTGACTGGCTTCGGTGCTTCGTCAACGAGACCTTTTGCTTCTTTGAGGCCAAGACCGGTGATTTCACGAACTGCTTTGATGACAGCGATTTTCTTATCGCCTGCAGCTTCAAGGACAACATCGAATTCGGTTTGCTCATCAGCACCACCATCACCACCGCCTGCTGGTCCAGCCATCATGACTGCACCGCCTGCTGCTGGTTCAATTCCGTACGTATCCTTCATGTAATCCGCTAGATCGACGGCTTGCGTCAATGTCAAACCAGCGATTTCATCGCCAATTTTGCTGATTGCTGCGTCAAACTCTTTTGTTGCTGTTGCTTCTTCGCTCATACTTAAATCCTTTTCCTAAACTAGTGTCATGCGTGGGAGAGGAGCCACCCTGTGCGGCTTTTAACCCAAAACGGGCCAGTCCCAATCGCGATGTCTGTAATCCTCGCTGGTTAGGCAATCTTTTCGATTGTGTTCCCTTCTTCCAAACGAGTCCTGATTTCTTTGATAATTCCAAGCACAGTGCTGCCTGGGCTTGTTGCGGCTTTGACCAAGTTTCCAGCAGGTGAAAGCACCAACTGAACAACTGTGCCTTGAGCTTCTTCCTTCGTTGGGAAATTGCTCAAGCGTTTTACGCCGTCGGAACCTTTGAATAGTTCGCCGTCAAGAATTGCTGCTTTTAGCTCTAATGCCTTGATTTTCTTTGCCCAATCGACAAGCTCACGAGCAACATCGACGACAGAAGCGCCACCAACCACGAGTGCCGATGGACCATCAAGTGCGTCGCCTAATGATTCGAGTTCTGTGCCAGAAAAGGCGGTTTTGGCCAAGCTATTTTTGAGCACAGTGATGCGAATGTCTTTATTGAGCAGATCAACACGTAAGTCGTTGTTTTCAATTGCATCGATTCCCCGTATATCGATAATTAATGCACTGTCAACGCCGTCAAATCGACGTTTGTACTCATTTACAATCATATTTTTGATAGGTTTACTCATTGTGTAATTCCTTTACTGACAGCAGTTTAGAGTGCAATCTTTACGCTAGGGGTCATGGTGGCACAAATCGCACAATTTTTAACAAATTCACCTTTTACAGCTGCTGGGCGGGATTTTTGAATCATATTGACGAAAAAATGAAGGTTTTCGGCGAGGTCTTCGTCGGAAAAGCTCATTTTTCCAACGATACAGTGGATATTGCCAGCATCGTCGTTTCGGTATTCGACTTTACCTGCTGCGAATTCAGCTACCGCTGTTTCAATATCTGGGGTAACCGTGCCCGCTTTTGGTGAAGGCATCAGCCCTTTTGGCCCCAACTGTCGCCCTAATTTACCCACGAATCGCATCATGTCAGGGCTTGCGATGGCGACATCGAAATCGAGCCAACCGCCCTCAATCTTCTTTACGAGGTCATCGGATCCAGCCTCGATTGCGCCCGCTGCTTTTGCGGCATCAACTTTGTCAGATGGGCAAAAACAGGCAACACGAGCAGACTTTCCTACGCCTTTTGGCATCGAAACAGAACCACGAAGTTGCTGTTCGGCTTGCCGAGGATCGATTGCTAAGTGCATTACCACTTCAATTGTTTGATCAAATTTTCGCTTTGGGTACGTTTTAAGCAATGAAATAGCATCTTTTATGCTGTGCGGCTGCTTTCCCTTTGCAGCGATTTCTTGGCTTGCTTGTTGTGCTCTTGTTAATTTTGGCATAGGTTTATGCACCCTCCACGGTCACGCCCATAGAACGGGCGGTACCTTCAATAATACGCATGGCGGACTCAATACACGCTGCATTGAGGTCTTCCATTTTTTCTTCAGCTATCGCTTTTACTTGTTCTTTGGTCACAGAGCCGACTTTTTCAAGGTGTGGGACTCCAGAACCCTTTTCGATGCCAGCCGCTGCGCGAATAAGCACGGCAGCTGGTGATGATTTAATCTCAATATCGAATGAGCGATCAGAAAACACCGTGATAATGCAACCGACAACTTTGCCGTTGAGTTCACGCGTTTTATCGTTGAATAGTTGGATAAACTGACCTGGGTTGACGCCATTTGCGCCAAGGGCAGGTCCTAGAGGGGGTGCTGGTGTGGCTTGTCCGCCTGGTGCGAGCACCTTGAACTGCTTTTCAATTTTTTTGGCCATTTTAGTCTCCTGCCTTCCACCAACACCATGGTGTGAACGCCGGCCAGCAATTCACGATGCAGTGGTTGTAACGGTGTTAATTGTGAACCGCATACTGTACCAAACTCTCAAGCGTGGAGCAACCAGCCTCAAATAAATTCCTCAGAGACAATTTATTGGTGCTTGGGAGTATTGCCTTATAGGTTTCTAACGTACCCTATAAAGAGATGTCGACCGAAGCGGAACTACTTTTAGAAACATTGCAGGGACCCACTGATGTGACGTTGGCGCTCGAAGGATCTGGTCCACTTACTATTGGGAGGGGAGATGAAAACGACCTGGTGCTTTCCTCTGGCAAAACCGTTTCACGCCAACATGCAATATTGATGAAAACTCACTCGAAAGAGGGGGGGGTATGGAAAATAAAGGATGCTGATTCCAGGCACGGAACGTTTTTGAACGGTATCAAGATTAAACATGACCATGGTGTACGCCTACGCGTAGGCGATCTGATTACGATTGAACCGTTCACGTTTGAAGTTGCGGACTCAAATGATCCGAACCGCTATCAACGATCATTCGATGACGCAAATACTGTCGGCGGGACATCCATTCTACAACTCGATAAAAGCTCCGGTGCCACTGGGCTCGCCCAAGAAAGGCTCACAGCACTCCTGATGTGTAGCCGTAAAATTCACGCGGCATCGACAGAAGAAAAAGTTGCTGAAGCGTTGGCGATTGCCGCAAATGCTGGCACTGCATTTGGGAATGTTGCAATTGTGCAACCGAAATCTGGAGGCAGGGTAAATGTCCTTTCAACACAAGGCCGAATTGCACTTGAAGGCACACCGAATCTGAGCCGTTCTTTGCTCGACGCATCCCTCGAAGGCGAATCAGTTCGATATCAAAAAGCCGAGGTCGTAAATGAACAAGCACAGTCCATCATGCAGTATTCCATTGAGGAAGCTGTTTGCATTCCAATAAAACTCGGCAGTGCAGTTGTAGGTTGTATATATTTAGATAATCGAGATGGTCAAGTTCGGGGCCAATCGGTTGAACTGGACGTTGACTTTTGTGAAGCGCTTGCAGAAATTGCATCTCTAGCAATAGCGAACTTGAAACGAATGGATATTGAACGGCGATACGCAGAAGAACGTCAAGGTTTTTTACTCGGCACTGTCGCTGCTCTAGTTTCTGCAATCGACGCGAAAGACACCTATACATGTGGTCATTCAGAGCGTGTCGCTTGGCTCTCAAAAGAAGTCGCTAAAAAACTAGAACTTGATGCAACGACTATCGAAGAAATTCATATTTGTGGCTTGGTGCATGATATTGGTAAAATAGGCATCCCAGAATCAATTCTTCGAAAGCCGGGACGGTTGACTGACGAAGAGTTTGATCAAATACGAGAGCATCCTGTCATTGGCGAGAGGATTCTTCAAGACGTTCCTCAGTTGCAGCCGGTGTTGCCTGGTGTTCGCTCGCATCACGAACGATGGGATGGAAGGGGGTATCCTGATGGAACATCCAAAACAGAGACGCCCCTCTTTGGAAGGATCCTTGGAATAGCAGATGCATTTGATGCTATGTGCTCCTCTCGAGCGTATAGAGAGAAACTTAATCGTGGTGAAGTACTTGATGAGATAACAGCTTGTTCGGGATCTCAATTCGACCCTGAACTTGTGAAACTGTTTTTACTTATCGATTTTATCCACTACGACGTGATGATTGACTTCCACGTCTCACAAGCGTCAGGCTAATTCAGTGTGTAACGCAAGTGCGCAAAACAATTGTATGCCTGTTCGGATTGCCTTATCATTAAAGTCGAACTTTGGCGGATGCAGGGCGGGTATTTCATCGACGCCGTCTGGAAGTAATCCAAGTGCAAAAAAGCATGAAGGCACTACTTGGCAATAATAGGAAAAATCTTCTCCGCCCATGACGGGTTTTTCAAACGGATGTACTCTGTCGCTCGCAATCGTTTCCTTTGCAATTTTGAAAAACGTATCAACCGCACGTTCGTCGTTGCATGTAACGGGGTAGCCATCTCGAAGGTCAACTTCAGCCATGCAGCCGTGTGCTGTTGCAACTGAGTCGACGATTTCTTTGAACCGAGCTTTCGCCATTTTGCCGGTTTCTTTTTCAAGATAGCGCATGGTGCCAACAAGTTTGACTTCGTCAGGAATAATGTTGTGCGCAGTCCCGCTATGGAATTGCGTAATTGATACAACAAGTGAGTCGAGTGGGTCAGTGTTTCGTGAAACAAGTTGTTGCAATGATGTGACAACATTTGCCGCGCAGACTATTGGATCTTTGCAAAGATACGGAAACGCTGCGTGGCCGCCTACTCCACGAATAGTGACAGAAACGCCAACATCTGCCGCAAGCATTGGGCCTGCTTTGGTCGCAACTTGGTTGAGCGTCAATTGTGGCCAACCATGCAAGCCGAACATCATGCCGACTATCGGGCCAAGGACCGAACCATTGAGGCAGCCGTCGAGTACCATTTGCTCACCGCCGCCGCCGCCTTCTTCGGCTGGTTGAAAGACGAATGTGACGGGGTTTGGGATAGCTTGTTCTTTTGCAATCAATGAAAGCACCTTTGCTGTGCCAAGCAATATTGCAGTATGTCCATCATGTCCACACGCGTGCATGCAACCTTCATGCACGGATTTCCAATCAAATGTATTTTCTTCAACTATTGGCAATGCGTCGATGTCTGCGCGCAGACCAATCGACTTTTCGCCTTGGCCAGAAATATGCGCGAGCACGCCAGTGCCTTTTGCAAGACCTCCCTTGAACTGAATATCGTTCGTGCTAAGGAAATCTTGAATAACTTTGCAAGTTCGCGTTTCTTTGTAACCAAGTTCAGGATGTGCGTGTAAATCGTGTCGCACTTTAATGACTTCATCGAGGATTGCATCGATGTGCGCATCGACATTGCAAGAGGTAGTTGTGATACTCATGGTCGTAATGCAGACAAGCCGCGTTCCTTCCTTTGTTCATTAAGCCAAGTAAGTGCAGCGCTATCATGCGCAACAATTTTGAGCAATTGTGTTGCACTAATCTGCAATTTTTCTGCGGCGGCTTTCATGTCGAATTCATAGACAAAGACGACATCGAGTGCCTCAGCAAGTATGCAAGGATAGTCTCGGTGCTTTGGGTTGATTGCAAATTGCTCGCCGGTTCTTCGTGATTCCCAGAGTTCAGACACCGTGTATGTGCTTATGGAAATGTTTCTTCGAAGGCGAATAGCGAGCGTTCGTCGCAGTCGGCTAATCGCCATTTTTCTGTTTTCGCTTTGTCTTCTTCGTTCAGATGCTTCCCCACTGATGTCTGTTGGCAAGTGGGTCGCCGTGCATGCAGTGGCTTTCCTATTTCTATGTTGTCCGCCTGGCCCACCCGTTCTCCCAAAATCACAGATAACATCTTTTAATAATTGTTCCTCATCAAGCATTGAAGGATGAGTACCCTCAATTAGCCGGTGGTTCGTCTGCTCGAAGGCGGAAAGTGTGGGGAGGAGGTCTTTTGACCGAGCAGTTTTTTTGTTCTTGTGTGTTTTCATGAGAATAACTAGGAAGCAATCCCTTTTGGTGAAGCTGTTATATCGAGTTGGTCACGGTGACCCTGCTCATACAAGTGGTATCCGAGCCCTGCAATCATCGCGGCGTTGTCTACGCAATAGTTGAAGTCAGGAAGGTGGATTGGAATGTTGTAACGCTCTGCAGTTACTTCAAGTTGCTTTCGCAGAAGTGTGTTGGCAAGAACGCCGCCACCTGCGACAACACATCGTACTCGATTATTGTCAAGTGCGTTGTGAATACCACGCATAAGTGAATCAACAGCGGCCTCTTGAAATGATGCTGCCCAATCATGAATGTCTTCGTTGGATAAAGAAGAAACATCACGGGGGAACACACTTTTGCCATCTTTGCGAATCGGGTTACCACGAACACCGTAGAGCAGTGCGGTCTTTAAACCACTGAATGAAAAATCAGGTCGACTTCCTTTTGTCTTTGGCCGAGGCAGCGTATGTTTTGGGCTTCCTTTTGCAGCGGCTTGGTCAATTCGCGCGCCGCCTGGCCACCCAAGACCAAGGATGGAAGATGCTTTGTCGAAAGCTTCTCCTGCGGCATCGTCAATCGTTTTTCCCAAACAGATTGCGGTGTGAGCGTCGCTAAGTAATAGCAAGGAAGTGTGACCACCTGAAACAACAATACCAAGTGCTGGGTACGTAATGTCCGCACCGTTTAGCATAGGCGCCCAGAGATGCGCGATGACATGGTCCACTGCAATGAGCGGTTTATTCAAAGTCCACGCAAGCGTTTTTGCTGAAGCAACACCAACGAGCAATGACCCAATAAGACCTGGGCGGTTGCCCACAGCAATCGCATCGATTTCATCTTGTTCGATACCTGCTTGTTCTATCGCCTGCATAACAACGGGAAGGATTCGTTCAAGATGTGCACGGCTTGCTATCTCTGGCACGACGCCACCGAAAGCTACATGCAATTCATCCTGCGAAGCAACAATGTTCGAAAGCACAGTGCACCCATCTTTTACGATTGATGCGGCTGTTTCGTCGCAGCTCGATTCTATTCCAAGTATGTACGTCATTGGGATTGCTCCCCCGAACTGCAAAGTTACTCTTTTTGCATGCCTTCATCGATTTCTTCTGTTGATTCAAGTTGTAGTGAATCAAGGGCGTCTTCTATATCACCGCTTTTAACTCGCCACGAACCGATGGCATTTCCATTTTCGTCAGTTAATGTGACAACGGCATTGTCGAGGTTTGTTTCTTCTGGAATGAGTGAGACATTCTCTTCATCGAGCTCTGTTTGCAATTCAGCAAGGCGGTCGCCTACTTTTACAAGATCTTTGAGAATCTCTATGCGTTCTTTAGCAAGTTCAGTGACCGCGTCGCTAATTCCAGCAACAACGGGATCATCTTCTGAAAGTACAGGCCACTGGCCCGTGTCTAAATTTGCGCGAAGAGCAAGTACCGCTTGAGCGAGTTGGTGATCATGGAGTGTGCCTTCAATCCAGTCGAGGTCTCCGCAAGCGTATTCCTCAGGTTCATCGTAAGTAATGATGTTGTATGGTTCGCGGCTTTTGATTCGTTCGGTTGCTTCTTTCCTTGTTTCGAGAATGACGAGACCTTCGTTGGGGTCAACACCCCAAAGCCCCGTATCTTCTGAAAGTTTCTTGTCAATGGTTCTACCGTTTGCTAAATCGTATCGAGCAGTCGTGAATTTTAACATTCCACCAGAAGTTAACTCGAGTACTTCTTGTACGGACCCTTTGCCGAAAGTTCTCGTTCCAAGAATAGCAACGCGATCGTTTGCCTGCAAACTGCCCGAGACAATTTCAGAAGCAGAAGCAGAATTGCTATTGACTAGCACAACAATCGGTACATCTTGTAAAATTTGTTTTGGATCAGCTTTCCATGAACGAATTGGATCGACACGCCCCGTGACAGACACAATGGTCCCGCTGTCGAGAAACATATCTGATATGTGAATCGCAGCAGAGAGAGAACCACCAGGATTTTCTCGTAAATCTAGCACGAGTGCTTCGATTCTGTTTTCTTGTTCGGCTTTTTTAAGTGCATTAATTAGTTCGAGAGGAGTTGTGTCGTTGAATTGAATAATGCGAACGTACGCAATGCCATTAATATCATCAAGGCACCAGGTCCATTGTTGGTTGCGCCTTACGATCCCTGCGATGCTTTGTGATTTGATATGACCACGAGTGATAGTGATGTCTTCCTTTGAATCATCTTTATGCCTGACGTGCACGACGACTTCGGTTCCCACAGGTCCCGTGAGTCGTTCGATGAGCTTGTCAATGGTTGCATCAGTCGCCGGCTCGCCATCGATACGTTCAACTACATCGCCAGCCTTTACGCCCGCGCGGAGTGCGGGTGAATTCTCCATAGGCGAAATGATGTTGAGTTCACCATCAATCATTCGTACCTGTGCGCCAATGCCCGCATAGTCGCCTTCGAGGTCTTTGATAAAGGCATCTTCTTTTTCGACGGGGACGAACAACGCGTATGGATCGTCGAGCGATTCAATCATTGCCTCGATTGCTTTTTCTTGCATTGCTTCTTCGTCTGGAAGGTTTAAGTGTCTATCAACGAGTACGCCACGGACGTCTATCAAAGGATCAAACCATTCGTAACTTGGTGAAGCGCTGGTGATAGCTATCGAAAACTGCACAATTGCGAGTGTCGTGAGAAGAAGTAGCAGTAGTGGCATTAATCGTGATTTTTGTGACATGCTCGAAATCCTAACCCCCTAAATATAGATAAAACAAAAAGTATGTGTTGAGTAATTCTTTCTCATACTACAATACCACGAGTGAAAGAAGCAGGCGAGTAAAATGGGCCACGAACAGAGAGAAGATTTAAACGTTGTTGAAGAACGCGCGGTATTGGTAGCGCTGACCCTGCGTGGTGAGCGTATTTCATTGGATGAACGTTTTACTGAGCTGACACAACTT
>CAZURP010000052.1:0-8957 GCA_964623715.1 uncultured Isosphaeraceae bacterium
ATGTTGCGAGGAAAAAAAATTGCTTTGTGGGGCTTGGCTTTCAAACCACGAACCGACGACGTACGTGATGCTCCTTCGATTGATATCGCAAAGGCGTTGCTTGCACAAGGTGCTGAAGTTACAGGCTTTGACCCAGAAGCGTCCAAAACGTTTGCAGCAGAAGTCCCCGAAGTTCGCATCGTAACTGACATGTACGAAGCAACAGAAAACGCGGACGCCGTGGTGGTTTGTACAGAGTGGGCGGAGTTCAGTTCGCCTGACTTTACGAAATTGAAAATGATTCTCAACGAGCCAACTGTCTTTGACGGACGCAACTTGTATAGTCGCGACAAAATGGCAAAACTTGGCTTCAACTACTATTCCGTTGGCAGGCCAACAGTAGAAATATCTGCGACAACCGCGTAATCGCATTGACAACAAGGGTACTTTTCCTGTCTCATACACGCTCTGTTTGAGAGGCAGACGAACACTTGGGAAAATACTTCTACTATTTAATTTGTGTAGCATTCGCAACAACAACAAGTACTGTGTTTGCAGGTTCTGAAAATTTAAGCATGTTTGACCCAGTTTCACCTGCCGCAACGCCTATTCGCGACTTGTTCATGCTTGTGTTCGCTGTTATCGGGATCATTTTTGTCGTCACCGAGGGCGCACTCATTTGGTCCATCGTTCGATATCGTGCAACAGGCGACGAGACAACCGAGCCACCGCAAATCTACGGAAGCAATCCAATTGAACTCGCATGGACGGTCATTCCAATTATCATCGTCTTCACGCTCTTTCTTGTGACCACGCGAACTATTTATTCACTCGACATGGAAGAAGCGCCAGAGGGTGCACTGCGCGTGAAAGCAACTGGGCACCAGTGGTGGTGGGAATTTGCATACGAAGATCTCGGCATCACAACCGCCGGAGAGCTCCATGTTCCAAAGGGCGTGCCTGTTTTTGTCGAACTTCGCTCAGCAGATGTTATTCACAGTTTCTGGGTACCTCGCCTTGCTGGCAAAATTGATTGTGTGCCAAACCGTGAAAACCATTTATGGTTTCAAGCTGACGAGATTGGTACGTGGTACGGTCAGTGCGCGGAGTTCTGCGGCACACAGCACGCAAAAATGCTCATCCGGGTTGTATCAGAAAACGAAAACGAATTCAACACGTGGGTTGCAAAACAACAAGAACATGCACAAGAAACACCAACGAAACTTGGTGGAAAAGAAACATTCCTCGCACTTGCCTGTGTGAATTGCCACAACGTCCAAGGTGTTTCCATGGAGGGCGGGTTTGGGCCTGATCTTACGCACCTTATGTCACGAAAAACAATCGCATCTGGCGTTGCTGAAAACACGGCAGACAATCTGCGCGCTTGGTTGCAAAACCCAGACAACATAAAAGAAGGCGCGCTCATGCCAAACATGATGCTCACCGATACGCAACTCGATGCACTCGTGGAGTATTTACAAACACTCAAATGACCAACGTACCCTACAACCCACTCTCAAGCAAAATCCATGAATGGGTTGTGACTGTCGACCATAAAAAACTCGGCGTCATGTACATGGTGACCGGCATTGTGTACCTTGTTGTTGCTGGCTGCGAAGCACTCATGATGCGCTGGCAACTTGCCGTGCCGAACAACGACATACTTTCCCCGGACACATTCAACGCATTCTTCACCATGCACGGCACAACAATGGTCTTCCTTGTTGGCATGCCGATTTTACTGGGTGCAGCAAACTACTTTGTGCCTCTCATGATTGGTGCTCGCGACATGGCGTTCCCCCGCTTAAATGCGTTTGGTTTTTGGTTGTTCTTTTTCGGATCGCTCCTTCTTTACTTCAGTTTTCTTGGTGGGCAAGGACTCACCGGCGAAGAAGGCGCGCCTGATGTCGGCTGGTTTGCGTACGCGCCACTCACTTCAACGACATTTTCTCCCGGAAGCGCAACAGATTATTGGGTAATCTCCCTCTTCGTTGCTGGCCTTGGCTCGATCATGACCGCTATCAATCTTGTCGCAACAATTTTGACCATGCGATGCGAAGGCATGACACTCATGAAGATGCCACTCTTCGCTTGGATGATGCTCGTCGACGCTGGGCTTATTCTCATTGTATTACCGCCACTTGCTGCAATTCAAATCATGTTGCTCCTCGACAGACAATTCGGAGCACATTTTTTCGACGCGCAAGCTGGCGCAGACCCGCTCATCTGGCAGCATTTGTTTTGGTTCTTCGGGCACCCCGAAGTCTACATTCTCATTATTCCAGGTTTTGCGTATATATCAGAAGTCATTCCTGTCTTCTCACGCAAAGTTTTGTTTGGCTATCCGCTCATGGTCGCAGCAACTGTCTCCATCGGTTTCATTTCACTCGGCGTCTGGGCGCACCATATGTTTGCAGTTGGATTATCGCCAGCTGTTCTTGCGTACTTTTCAGGCGCAACGTTTCTTGTTGGCGTTCCAACCGCTATGAAAATATTTAACTGGATTGCAACTATGTGGGGCGGACATATTCGCTTTGACACGCCGATGCTTTTCGCCACAGGGTTTGTTTCTATGTTTGTGCTAGGCGGAATGACAGGCATCATGCTTGCCGTCGTGCCAATGGACTGGCAACTGACCGACACCTACTTTGTCGTTGGTCACTTTCACTGGGTTCTTTTTGGTGGATTGCTTTTTGCGATCTTTTCTGGATTCTATTACTGGTTCCCAAAAGTCACCGGCAAAATGCTCAACGAAACCCTCGGCAAATGGCAATTCTGGTTCTTGTTCGTTGGGTTCCTCCTCACGTTCGGACCGATGCACATGGCGGGTTTTGAAGGCATGCCTCGAAGAATTTATACGTTCCTGCCAGACCGCGGCCTTGAACTGTGGAACATGCTCTCAAGCGTTGGCGCAGCGGTACAAGTATTTGGTTTCTTGTTTTTTGTACTCAACGTGTTCTGGAGTTTGCTCAAGGGCAAAGACGCGGGCGACGATCCATGGGATGCTTGGACGCTCGAGTGGTCAACCACTTCACCACCTCCACCATGGAATTTCGCCGAAACTCCATCTGTGCTAAGTCGGAGACCTCTCTGGGATTTGAAACACCCAGATGATCCAGATTGGAAGTACGAATGACACAGTCGAACTCCAACACAGCGCCACACATGTTGCCATCTGGCCACCTTGGCATGATTTCTGTCATTATCACTGAAGTCTTTTTCTTCGCCTCGCTCATTGTTGTCTACCTTGCCTACCTTGGCAAAAGTATCAGCGGCCCATTGCCAGAAAACACCCTTGAAATGGGGCTTGTCAGTATCAACACCGCTGCGCTTCTTGTAAGTTCGGTCACTGTTGTCTTTGCGCTCAAGGCTCTGCGAGCTGGAAACAATACGCGCTTTTTAACATTACTGTTACTCACCGTCGTACTTGGCGGTTGGTTCCTCACAGGAACATGGATTGAGTGGCAGGGGCTCATTGTTGACAAGCACCTCGCGTTGCAAACGAACTTGTTTGGATCAACGTACTACACACTCGTTGGATTCCACGCGTTCCATGTCACCTTCGGCGTATTCGCGCTCTTCGTTGTTTGGCTCTGCGGAGCACTTGGTTGGATACAGAAACACCACCACCAAAATATTGAGTATGTATCGTGGTATTGGCACTTTGTCGATGTCGTTTGGATTGCCGTGTTCCTTGTTGTGTACGTGATTGGAAGATAATGGCACCCACGAAAACAATTATAAAAGTTCCCGCTCCAACACCATGGCCACTCATTGCAGCGCTCGGGTTGACACTCGCCTTTGCTGGTTTTTTAACGACTGCGCTTGTCGGCATCGCAGGCGGTTTGCTTTGCGCCTTTGGTTTTGTGGGATGGTTCAAAGACCGCTTCCCCCACGACATCGAACTCGAGATTGAAGTTGAAACCCACCACAAGCCTTCAGAGGTCACGACCACAAAAACAATTCTCAAAGCGCATCCGCACCACCGCGCGATGCTCCCACTTGAGATACACCGAGCACCCTCTGGCATCATCGGAGGAATCGCAGGCGGTGTTGCAATGTTACTTGTTGCAATCATCGGTGCCTTCATCATGCACGGAAGCCCTTGGTATCCGTTCAACATAATGTCTGCTGCAATCATGCCTTCGATTACCACAGACGACCTCTCCACCTTCGACTTGACTGCGGTCATCGTCGCGCTTGGCATTCACGCGACGCTCAGCATCTGTATAGGTCTTGTCTACGGCGTTGTGCTTCCACTTTTACCAAAACACCCCATTATCCTTGGCGCACTCATCATCCCATTCATCTGGAGTTTCTTGCTGTACACGTTGATGAGCACGCTCAACCCTGTGCTCGACTCCACCGTGAACTGCTGGTGGTTTGTGTTTGCACAGATAGCCTTTGGTTTTGTTGCTGGGCTCGTGGTTTCAAAAACAGAACGCATCAACACGTTGCAATTCAAATCATTCGCAGAACGCGCAGGCATCGAGGAAGGAAAACAATGATCCGTATCACCATCTTGTTTCTTTTTTTATTCTGTGTTGTGGGTTGCGGGAAGCCCACACCGTCTGAAAGACCGGTTCGCCCAAGCGACGTCCTTGATTTCGATACACTTTTCGCACAGCGATGCGCTGGGTGTCATGGAAACAATGGAGTTGGCAGCGGTGCCATTGCACTCCACGACCCTGCCTACCTCTCTGTTGCTGGTAAGTTAACCATCCGCGACCTTATCACAAATGGGCGCGACGGGACCCTCATGCCTTCCTTCCAATCCAACACTGGCAACCCACTCACAGAGGCACAAATTGACGCAATCGTCATCGGTATGCACGAACGCTGGGGCGGCGAAGTTCCCCCGTTCGCCAGCGGGAGACGATACGAAGTACAAGAAGGCGATGTTTCAAAAGGACGCGGGGCTTTTGCCGATTTGTGCGCAAAGTGCCATGGACAAGACGGACTTGGAAGTGAAGCTGGTTCAGTTGTTTCTCCCGACTACCTTGCACTTGTCAGTCCGCAATATTTACGAAGTGTTATTCTTTTTGGAAGACCTGAACTTGGCATGCCACAGTTCGCGGGCAAGACAGACGACAAGACAATCGATGACATCGTCGCCTGGCTTCAATCGCACAGAAAAGTTGGAGCGAATACCAAATGACAAGGCGAACTCTTCTAAACAAACTAGCGCTCCTTATCAATGGCGTTGCCGCCTTGCTTGTTGGAATTCCACTTGTTGGCTTCATCTTTGCGCCCGCGGTTGATAAAGCAAAAAACCAGTGGATTTCTCTTGGCAAACTCGACGAGTTTACTGTCGGACAGACAAAACTTGCGCAGTACATGAATCCATATCTTGTCCCGTGGGATGGCGAAACTGCAAAAGTCCCGTGCTGGGTAAGACGAATCGACGAGAAAACGTTTCAAGTCTTCGCCATTAATTGCGCACACCTCGGCTGCCCTGTCAAATGGTTCGCTGAATCAGAACTTTTTATGTGTCCCTGCCACGGCGGCGTCTATTACGCAGATGGCTCACGAGCGTCTGGCCCACCACCCCGCGGTCTTTTTGAATACGAATACCGCGTCGAAAATGGCAACCTAGAAGTCCGCGGCGGAAGACTTCCAACGCTTCAGGAGAGCGTGTAAATGCTTAACCCGTTGCGACAAATCAAGAAGGTCTCCGATTGGGTCAACGAACGAATGCAATTGCAATCGTCGATTGGTCCACTAATGTCGCACCGCGTCCCGCTTCGAGCGCGGTGGTTTTATGTCTTCGGTTCTGCAACGCTAACTTGCTTCCTCATGCAAATTCTCACAGGCATCCTGCTTGCCACTGTGTATGTTCCAAGCGCAGGCGAAGCATACCAATCTCTTGAACATTTAAATTACGTCCAGCCACTGGGTTGGTACCTTCGCGCATTGCATAACTTTTTTGGCAACGCAATGGTCTTCATGCTTATCTGCCACCTTCTGCAAGTTGTCATCTTTGCTGCATATAAATATCCGCGTGAACTCACGTGGGTGTTTGGTTGCATTCTCTTTATCTGCGTACTTGCCATGGCATTCACTGGACAAGTCCTTCGCTGGGATCAGGATGCTTACTGGGGTCTTGGTATCGGCGCATCGATGGCTGGTCGAGTTCCACTCATCGGCCCCTACCTCGTGCACCTTATGCTTGGAGGCCCGATCATTGGTGGCGAAACGCTCTCTCGGTTCTTTGCACTCCACGTTTTTGTGCTTCCGCTCACCATCGCTGGGACTATCTTCGTACACGTTATGCTCGTACTCAAAAACGGCATTTCCGATCCACCCAAAGCTGGCACGCTTGTGAATCCAAAAACCGAACGCGAAGAGTACGAAAAACGAATTTCAGGCGACGAAGGCACGACATTTTTCCCAACGCCGATCGCTCGCGACGCAATCTTTTCTGGAGGTCTCGTCATTGTGGTTGCGCTGCTCGCCGCAATGCTTGGACCAGCAGGACCAAACGGTATCCCCGACCCAACCATCATTGACACATCGCCAAAACCAGACATTTGGTTTATGTCTGTGTTCTCCTCGCTTGCATTACTCCCTCCTGCAATCGAAACTTTTTTAATTTTGACCGCTCCGGTAGTTCTTGTGCTCGCACTCTTCGCCGTACCGTTCATGAGCAATAGCGGCGAGCGACACATCAGCAAACGACCAGTTGCTGCCCTAACGCTTATCTTTATCATTCTGGTGTACGTCGTACTCACAGTGCTTGGGTACCAATCGCCCTGGTCACCAAAAATGCAAGCATGGAGTAGTGACGAAACGCCAATTCAATTCATTGAAGGCAGAACACCCCTTGAACTTGCTGGCGCCGTAACCTTCCAATACAAACAGTGCCGCAACTGCCACCAACTTGGCGGCATCGGTGGTCAAAGAGGACCAGAACTTGACACGATTGCAACGCGGAAAACGACACCAGAGCTTATCCGCCAAGCGGTGCAAGGTGGAGGCAACATGCCAACGTACGGACACAATCTTTCGCCGGAAGAATTGAACGCGGTTGTTGCATTCCTTGCAACGTTGCATCCCGAGAACCAACCGCAAGCGCAAACCGCTGACAAATCGCTGAACCCTGCCGACTAATACCTATGTTGGACCCAATCCAAGCCGTGCTTATGCAGTGGAACACTGATTGGATCGCCATTCTGCTCACCACCATCTTTTGCTTCGTGTACTTTCGGGGTTGGCTTGGACTGCACCGAAGACAACCAAACAAATACACGACCGCAAAGCTCGCTTTTTTTATTTCTGGCGTTGTAGTTATTCTCTTTGCAATCGTATCCCCACTCGATGCATTCGCTGGCACACTTCTGCAAGTCCACATGGCGCAACACATCTTGCTCATGATGGTTGCTCCTCCACTGCTGTGGCTTGGGTGGCCAGCACTACCTCTGCTCTGTGGACTACCACACACGATCCAAAAATTTTGGCTCGGACCATTCCTTGCTTCAAGAGGCACGCATACAGTTGCACGGTTTTTCGTTCATCCCATTGTTGCCCTAACACTTTTTATTCTCGCAACATGGGGATGGCACCATCCAAGTGCGTACAAACTCGCGCTTGAAAGCGATTCATGGCATGCCATCGAACACGGTTGTTTCCTATTCACTGCCCTGCTCTTTTGGTTTCCGATTGTTGCGCCAGAACCGTCGAATCCAATTTGGCCACGATGGGCAATGATTCCTTACTTACTTGTTGCTGACATACAAAATACAATTTTTTCTGCGTTCTTTAGTTTTGCAAATGAGCCCATCTACGATTTTTACCCAGACTTGGGATTGTTCGGCACAACGCTCATGCGCGACCAAGCAGCGTCGGGTGGTCTTATGTGGGTGGCGAGTTCCGCCATTTTTCTCATTCCGATTGCCTATATCTTTAAAAACATCCTGACCAACAAGGCAATGCTAGAACCCCATACACCATTGCCTGCTGCACCAAAACCAGAAACAAGGTACAGGATAAGTGACTTTTTTTCGTCGCTGCGAGTCCGAACGCTTGCTCGATCGTGCATGCTTGTGCTAGCGATGTTTGTCGTGCTCGATGGTTTACTCGGACCTTCGCTTGCCCCGTTAAATCTTGCGGGAATTCTTCCGTGGATTTGGTGGCGCGGGCTCGTCATTATTGCCATTCTTGTCATTGGCAACCTGTTTTGTTTTGCCTGCCCCTTTATGCTCGTGCGTTCACTTGCAAAAAAACTTCCACTGGCAAGAACTCGATTCCCAGCACAACTTCGAAATAAATGGCTAGCGGTTTTCGTCTTTCTCGCTTGGCTTGTGGTGTACGAAACATTCTCACCTTGGGCATCACCATCTTTTACTGCTTGGATTATTATTGGTTACTTTGTTGTTGCGTTTGTCCTTGACGCATTCTTTCGTGGCGCAGCGTTTTGTAAATGGGTTTGCCCAATCGGGCAATTTCACTTTGTGCTTTCGATGTTCTCACCATTTGAAATCAAAGCGAAACATCGTGCGACGTGCGACGCATGCGAAACGCAAGACTGCCTTCGAGGAAATGCGACAAAGCAAGGTTGCGAGTTAGAATTATTTGTGCCCACAAAAGAGGGTAACCTCGATTGTACTTTTTGTCTGGATTGCGTCCGTGCATGCCCACACGATAACGCCGTACTCGCACCCGCTTTTCCAGGCGTAGACCTCGTGCAACAAACGTATCGGAGCTCAATTGGTTCGCTCGATCGAGCCGACTACACCGCGCTGATGCTGGTGGTTGTCTTTGGCTCGTTTGCGAATGCTTCTGGAATGATTGCGCCTGTGCACGGTGCGATCGACGCCGTCTCTCTTTGGATCGGCGCACCTTCTCCAAAACTTATCACTGCCCTTTTTCTTGTTACCACGGCTTTTATCGTTCCTTGCTTGCTCTGCGCATTGGTGAAACGACTCACCGGAACTTCAAATCGTGTTGCTTGGTCCCTTGTTCCCCTTGGCGTTGCTATG
>CAZURP010000053.1:0-8916 GCA_964623715.1 uncultured Isosphaeraceae bacterium
ATTGGAGTCAATTGACTAACATACGAACTGGTACAACTAATGGGGGCAGGTCACTATCGTGCGGTTCTTTTGGGCAGATGAAGGGAAAAAACTGCATAACCCCACCGCAAGGTGGTTTTACATTAAAGAACGTTGTCCCTTATTGCGATGGCATTTCTATGTTTACTCCACGAGTTATTGTATCTTTTGCTTCCATAACCATCCTCGCATCGATTGGATTTGCAAGTGGACTCGGACCAGCGGATGGTTTTACCATCTTCACAATCGAAAGCTACCAAGCAAACAACACGGATTGCACTGGCCGCATTGCAGTAGGCGGACCAGCAACCTACAACAATTTCGGCGTGGGTTCAGACCTCATCAACTCAGATGGAACGCGCGACGATCTTATCGTTGCTGGCAGTTTAAGTTGGAATAACGGGCAAAGTTTCAATGGCAATGTACAAGTCACCGGCTCTGCAAACATGAATAATGTCGGGATGCCAAATGGCATCGTAGGAAGTAGCGTTTCGATTGATTTTGAGGATGCTGAAAGAGATTTACAAGAACTTTCCGATGCACTGTTCCTTGAAACCGCAAACGGAAGTGTTTCTAATTCATGGGGTCAGTTGAATATGACTGGTACAGATCCTGACATGAATATTTTTTACCTAAGCCAGAGTGATTTGAATCCTCTTTGGGGAATGTCCATTACAGTTCCGCAAGGTTCTTCGGTACTTGTCAATGTAAACCATCACGCTATGCAATTGAATAATTTTCAGCCGGTACTCAATGGGTGCGACGCAAGCGATGTGCTATTCAACTTTCCAATCGCAAATTCGGTACAAATGAATAGCATTGGGTGGCAAGGAACTATTCTTGCCCCAAGCGCGAATATTCAATTTAACAATGGTCAAATCGATGGCGCACTCGTTTGCCGCACTATCCAAGGCAATGGCGAATCGCACCACGCGCCTTTTGATGGCGAGCTTCCAACCGACGAGGTTGAAGACGATGACTGCAATGACGGCGAGGATGACGATGATTACAGTGGTTGCGAATGTTGTTGCCACGATGACCATGATGGAGATGACGACGAAGAGAGCGACGAAAGCGATGATGAGGATGTAGACGAGGAGGACAGTGATGACGACGAAGACGATGACGACGACGAAAACAACGGCAGCAATGGCAACGGTGGTGGGGACGATGACGACGATGACGATGAAGACGATGACGACGATGACGGCCATCAAGACGAAGACAGAAATTTCGATGGCGGGCACGACGATGACTGCGAGTGCGATTGCGACTGCAATCTCCCTACCGGCATCGCGATGTACGACTAAAAAGGATGCAAAGTGACTGTCACTTTAAAAAAGGAAAATCAATTGGTCTGCATCAGATGTAAAAATGCAACTCAAATAAATTCCTCAGAGACGTTATTGGGCAACTAAATGCTCTAAGTCTTTTTACGACAGTTATTTAATCGGCAAAAAAAAATAAATAATACCTCTACAACTATATTGTTTATCAACTCAGTAAACTGTTTCATGCCAAGCATTTACACTTCAATCACAGCAGATAATGTCTCTGAGGAATTAATGCAGAACGGGATAACTAAATCTGGAGAATTATCATTAAACGACTAAATGAAACACAAAGTGACTGTCACTTTAAAAAACGAAAAGCAATTTTAGTCAGGGAGAGGCTCGGCAGTGAGCGTTGAAGAGCGCCAGGCGTCGAAGGAATAGAGAGCAACAGCGAGCCAGATAAGCCCGAAGACGATGGCTCGGTCCGTTGTAAAGTCTTCCTTGAAGATGATAACTGCAAGTAGAAGTTGACCCGTGGGAGCAATGTATTGCAAAATCCCGAGCGTAGACAGGTTCAAACGGCGAGCGCCACTTGCAAACAACAACAGCGGAACAATCGTCACGAGCCCGCCAAGAAGAAGCCCAACCGTTACGTACCAATCACCAGCAGCGATTTCAGCTCTTTCATTTGAAAATAACCACGCCTGCAACACAATACAAATTGGAAGCGTAAACGCCATTTCGACTGTCAATCCTTCTATCGAGCCGACGCCCATGATTTTTCGCATCAACCCATACATCCCAAATGTTGCAGGTAGCGTCATCGCAATCCAAGGGAGTGAACCCTGTGCAATCGTCAGGTAAACAACACCGACAAAAGCTATTGCGACTGCAACAATTTGCAATCGTTGTAAACGTTCGCCCAAAAACAAAAAACCAAATAACACTGTTACAAGCGGGTTTATGTAATAACCCAAGCTGCTATCAATTAACCGGTCTGTCACAACCGAAATAACAAAAACAATCCAATTTACCGATATAAAAAATGTAGAAGCAAGAAGGAGAAGAAAAGTTTTTTTGTCTTTAAGTGCACTGAAACATTCCTTAATTTTGTTTCTAAAAAACAAGAGCATGAGAAGCAACGGAAGTCCAGAGAGTACTCTCCAAATCACTAATTCGACAACCGGTATTTCCTTGAATGCTTTGAAATAGAGCGGAGTTACGAATGCCCACCAAAGATACGCACCTATAGCAAACAGCACCCCAGCTGCAGACTTTTTCTGTCCGCTCAAGTCAGTAAGTACCAGAGCGGGAAGAGGAAAATCCAAATTACATCAACAACGTGCCAATACAACCCACCACACTCGACCGCGGTGTAGTACCGTTTGTTAAAGTCACCTCGTTGTAAGCGCCACATAAGCCAGAGCAAGACAACCATGCCAATCAACACGTGAATACCGTGCAAACCCGTCATAAGGAAATACAGACCAAAGAATAGGTGTGCATTTGCTGGACGTTTCTCATCAAGTTGTGGAACTTTTGGACGCTCGTACACAGCCATTCGTTGCGCTTCAGAGGCACTTTCAGGCGCAAGCCCAGATGGTCCCTGGGAAGCAAATGGAACATTCCATTTATCGCTCTCGATTTCGTCAAGGAACGGTTTTGTTTCTTCAACTTCCGGCGCAACGACGGGCGCCGCAACAACAACTTCTTCTTCGTGAACAACAGTGCCTTCTTCATCAGCAGGTGCAGCAGGCACCATCATCGTACGTAAGTACGCGATGATGTCAAGAATCGCTGGGTCTTTCAACATTGGGTTGCCGCCTTTTGGTGGCATCTGCAATTGCAATAGACTATCCGGAGCATTGGCAGGTCGTCCAACTTTGACGAACTCCAAAAGTTCAGCGTCGTCGTGGTCGTACACGAATGCACTTGTGTTTAACACTGTACCTTGACCGGGAACTCCTTCGCCGTTTGCACCATGGCAAGAACGACATGTTGCATTCCAAAGGCCCTTGCCTTTTTCAGCATCACCATGTGCAATGACAGTCGCAGTGTGATCGCCACCCATATCATCGCCGTGATCACTCGTTTCATAGAAAGCCATTCCACCTAACAAGTGGTCATGAAATTTGTGTTCGTACTCAACTGACTTAATCGCCATAAAGATGCCCGCGGACACAAATGTAATGCCCAAGCACGCCATCGCCAAGCGTCGTTTTTCTTTTTGCACGTAGGTGATTGCCATCGCCATTGTCAAACTACTAATAAGTAGCACGGCAGTATTTGCGGCACCATACCGTTCGTCTAAAAATTGACCGCCCCACTTGAAGAGGTCCGGGTGGTTTGCGCGGAACACTGCGTATCCACAAAAGAGACCGCCAAACAAAAGAATTTCAGTTGCGAGAAATAACCAGATGCCCAACTTCGCGGCGTCGTGTTGTTGCGACATATCGCGATAGTGGTGTTGAACATTTGGCTCGTGGCATTCAGACATAACGTAAAGACTCCAAAAATCAGGTGACCCAGAGTGGGTTTGTGACTAGAAAAGGAGAAGTATAGCCACTTTTAGCACTTGATTTCAGCGTTTTTACGGGCATAAAACCACCAATTTACGACCAAACAGGTCAAGTAGTAGGCCGCGAAGCCGTAGAGCGCATATTGCGGTGTTCCTGCCTTGATTTGGATGCCAAAAATGCGTGGAATCATGAACGCACCGTACGCCGCAATCGCTGAAGTCCAGCCCAGAACTGGCCCTCGTTTATCACGATCGAAAATAACGCCAATCATTCTAAAGGTAGAACCATTGCCAATTCCGGTCATCGCAAAGAGCAGAATGAAGAGGAGTAAAAATGGCATGAAGTATTGTTCGGGATTGTCTGTGTCCATAGCAAGAGAAACAAAGTAACCCGCGCCAATAGTTGCACCAATCATGATCACGGTACTCCATTGGGTGACGATTGCACCACCGACTTTGTCGGAAATCCAACCACCAACTGGTCGAATCAACGCGCCAACTCCCGCTCCAATCCAAATGTAATTGGATGTTTGAATATCAGAACCAGCTTTCACAAATACGTCGTCAATCAATTTTGGGAACGCACTTGCGTACCCAATAAAAGAACCGAATGTCATCACGTACAAATACGTCATGATCCAGTTGTGCTTCTCTTTGAAGATACCAAACTGGTCTTGTAGATTTTCTTTCGTTACCTTCGGAGTTAAGAATCGCATCGCGACTAAGGTCACAGGGACTGCTACAAGAACTGCCAAGAACGCGCAGAGCAATTTAACCCAGATATTTTCTACTTGGAACGTAAAAATCAGCAAGAGAATGCCTGCTGTTGCACCCGAAAATCCAAGAATAGTCAGCCATAAATATTTTGCCACTGCAAGAGGCGTTGAACCACATTTGTGGAACGGCATGTTGTTCATAAAGATAAATGCCAAGATGCAGAAGAATGCTAGGATTGGAACCCAGACTAAACCAGCGTTCGCAATAAACATCGTAGGCGCGTCTGCGCCCGCACCGATTGGATAACCACTTCCACTGAATGAGCCGAATAGAGGAAAGGTGATTGCAAAAGGAATCAAGAATTGCATCACACTCACGCCAAGGTTTCCGATCCCTGCATTCAATCCAAGCGCTAGCCCTTGTAATTTCTTTGGATAAAAGAAACTAATATTGGACATAGAAGAAGCAAACACACCGCCACCTACACCTGAGGTTGCAGCCAAGATAATAAACACGTAAAACGGTGTCGTATGATCTTGCAAGGCAATACCTGCACCTAGTGCTGGAAGCATTAACAACAGCGTCGACATAAATTTTACGTTTCTGCCACCGCAAATGGAAACCATGAATGAGTTTGGAATTCGAAGCGTAGCGCCAGAAAGTCCCGCAACAGCCGGCAAAAGGAAGAGCAGCGAACGATACGCACCCTCGCTGTATGTCTCGCCGTTGTTCATGAAAGTAAAATCAAAGAAGTTCGCTCCACCCACACTTTCAAAGTGCAACTTCTGAATGAACTTGGCAATCATGCCCCAATAAATCCAAACCGAGAACCCTAAAAGCAAGTTTGGAATAGAAATCCAGAGGTTTTTGGTTGCAACTTTCTTACCGGTCGATTCCCAAAAACCTTGATCTTCTGGTTCCCATTTGTCTAAACGTGACATAGCGTGATTCCTTTATCTTTAAAAAGACAATTGTTAGAGGATGACTTCCGGTTCTGTTTCGGAGTCGATTCGGAGTAAGTGATCGATTGATAGCGGGCCAGAGCCTCGCCATACAAACAGTACAAGCGTGATAAATGTGAACAACGTAAACTGGAAGTCAACGTTTGTTCCAAGCAACGTTCCCTCTGTGACGACAAGTGCAGAAACAACGACAGCACCGCCAACTATGATGGCATTCACAGCTGCCGCGACACGAGTCGCTAAACCAAGCGCCAGTGCTGAACCACCTATTACATGCGCAAAAACAACAGACCATGCAATAAGCGTTTGTCCTTGACCAATCTCTCCTGTCCCTAGCGTTTTTTCAAGCTCAGCCATGTTCATGATGAAGTAGACGCCCTTGATAACCAAGGCAACTCCCAAGTACATTCGAAGCACGTCCATTGGTCGAAGATGCTTCAAGCCGGGGAGCAGGTCGTGGACGGATTTACGGCCAACGCGTTCCTTGCGACGTTCTGCCATCGCGGCATCAAACTTATCTTTCGCGTCGGCTTCTTGCGCTGGTTTAAACTTCACAAGAAGTGCAAAGAAAGCGGCACCACAAACGGCAAAACCAAGAATGAGCAATGCTTGTTGGTATGTTGTACTTTCAGATCGCACAAGGAATCCCGCTGCAACTGCTCCGGCGTTTCCGCCAGCACCAACGATTCCAGAAACGGAACCGATGAACTTTTTATTAATAAAAGGAACAATCGAGTACGTTGCGCCTTCTGACATTTGCACGAATAAACTAAAGATAATCATCATTGGAATTGCCAATGCGAGGACCTTCATTTGGGAGAAGAAAATCAACGCGACGCCTTCAATAAGCAGTGCGATGAAGAGCCACTTTACGCGCCCTTTCAATCCACCCTTCATGACAAACCTGTCGCTTATAAACCCGCCCGTTGTGCGAGCAAAAATATTCATCAAACCAAAGAGACCCGCGCCGCGGCCTGCCGTTTTAATGCCAAGCCCAAACTCATCCATGTAGTAAATCGCTGCGATATTGTTGATGGTGAGTTCAATACCAAAACACGCTGCATACACAACAAAGAGCGACCAAACACGATAATCCTTGGCTGCCTTCCAGAATGCCCCTTTCACTTTTTCTGGAGGATCGTACTCGCCCTTTTCGCGTAGTTCTTTGATGTTTCCGTTTGGAAAGTCGGTGGTGAAGAGGTAATAGGCAATGCCTGTTAAGAAACAAACACCACCTGCAACAACCATTGCAAGTCGCCAACTTGAAGCATCGGTAAACCCGACCCAAATGAACACACCAAAGACAATCGGCATGACCATCTGTGTCACGCCGCCACCCAAGTTACCCCAGCCAGCGGAGGTTGCATTTGCCGTGCCAACCACGTTTGGTGCAAACATAACGGAAGTGTGGTATTGCGTGATAACAAATGAGGCGCCAATAACGCCGATGCCTAAACGGAACATCATGAAGAACATGTAGTCATCAGCAAGCCCGATGCACATGACTGGAATGGAACCGATTAACAATAACCACGTGTAGGTAATTCGAGGACCAATGCGATCACACAACCAACCAATGATAAGACGAGCGAAAATCGTAATCGCAACCGAAGCAATAATCGTGTTACCAATTTGTTGCTTGGTCAGGTCAAGTTCTTCGCGAACGACCGCCATCAATGGCGCTATGCCAAACCATGCAAAGAAACATAAAAAGAATGCAAACCACGACATGTGGAATGCACGCATTTGTCGCGTCTTCAATGAGAAGAGATTAATACTAGTTGCTTTGTTCTTAATATCCATAGTGGTGCCGAACCTTTTAAACAAGCCCTCTGCCAAGAGTGAATTGAGTAATGACTACGAGACAGCGTCTGTTCTTTATTTCACGAATGCTGTTTGGTTGATATGTGTTGTTTGACTGCTTCATCAATGTGTTACTTTGCTGGAAGAATTTCTTCCATGACGTAGTGCACGATTGCCCAGCGATCTTCAACAGGCATTGTGTCGAACGCCATCATAAGCTTTCCGCCACCGTACGCGCCTGGGACGCCAGTCGTGATGCGAATGAAAATATCTTCTGCACCAGCGCCAAGTTTCACATTGCCTTGTGACAAATCTGCTGCAGTAATAACTTGCGGAAGTTCTGGTGCAAGTTCGCGCCAACTGTAATTCAGTTGGTCGCCACCACTGCCGTCAGCACCATGACATGAAACACAATTCTGCGCAAAGAGATCACCGCCCCGTTTCACGCTTGCTTGCGTTGCTTGTGGAACTTCGCCCACAACAATGGCGTTTCCTGGTTGAATTCCATCAACGCGAAAATCATTAAGAACCTCTACAAGTGAGTCAATTTGTGCAACGGTTAAGTCAGGGAAACCCGGCATACCAGAGTCATTGAGGCCATCAGCGATGGTGCGGAACAAGTCTTCGTCGGATGCAATACCGTTGTCCGTTGAAACAAAGTGATACGTAGCGCCTGCGTGGTCAGCGTTACGCACAAAACTTCTGGGTAAAGCAGAAAATGTAGGAGAATCCATACCAGCTCCGTCGCCATACCCATCTTCTCCGTGACAGCGAGCGCACTGACTCACATAGAGTGGATAACCAGCAAGCACGTCACCCTCTGGAGTCGAAACAGTTGAAGCAACATTCGAAGCACCCGCGGAACTTGGCGACCCAAGCAAGCCACCAGAAATCAAGAAGCCAACTGCAACGAGACCAAGACCATAGACGAGCCATGACTTGTCACTTCGGAATGACATTTCCCACTTACGCTGGAAACGATATTTTTGTGTTCGCATCGACTGAGGGACACGCACAAAGTAATTCACAGGGAATGTCCAGAAGTGAACGAGTTTTGTAAATGGGAAGTATGCAAAGAACAACAATGCAAGAAAAACGTGCAGTTTCGTGAGGAAACTTGCAGACTCCATAAGCTCCGGTTGAGGTGTCAATGTCCACAGACTTGCAGCCCATGATGACGCTGTGTATGTGATACCAAATATTTTGTCAACAACAACTTGATACAAAGCGATACCAACAATCGCAATCAGGAATAACTGTACGACATAATCCTCAGGCCGGCTCATAGCGCGAACTTCGGGAACTCGAATGCGTCGCATGAGTGCCATGAATGAACCAACGAGAACCAAGAACCCACCGATAAGTGCGCTCCAAAAGAAAAAATCAACTGCGGAACGTGAGCCCATCACGCCACCAATTAAACCAACGACGTGGCCTGCGAGCAAGAGGACGAGCCCCCAGTGGAACATCGTCGACGCAATACCCAGAAGTTGTCTGCCAAACAAGCCACTTGCTCTTGTACTCCACGTGTATGGCCGTGTTGCCATTCGAATGATTGGCACGACAAAGAACAATACGATGCATAGGTAAGGGAATACTCCCCATAAGAAGTTGTTCATGGCTG
>CAZURP010000054.1:0-8905 GCA_964623715.1 uncultured Isosphaeraceae bacterium
GGTATCGCTCGAATCAAATTCAACGGCGAAATGCCTCTTGAGATAAAAACTGCACATCTTGTCGAAGATGGTTTTGAGATTTCATTTACAAAACCACTTCAGAATTTGCCAGAAGTAACCGGGCAAAAGTACGACTATAACTATTGGTGGGAATACGGTTCACCAAAACAACACGTCGACGATTTATTTATCCCAAATGTCATCCTTTCAGAAGACGGTGTAACGCTCAAAGTATCCATCGGGAATCTTGAAGCAGGAAAATGCGTGATGCTCACATTCGAGAATGCAACAAGCAAAGACGGACAACAATTGTTGCATAAGAAAATGTCGTACACCATTAACAAGATGCCTGGTGGCAATCTAATCTACGTTGCAAAGCAAGTCACCCCGCCAATAGAACGCGGCGAAGAAGTTGACGGCTGGCTCTATTTAACTTGGGCAGATGCCTTTGACATGTGGCACAACCAAGGTGTCGAACTTTGCAATGCTGAACTTGATATCGAAAACCCAACGCAGTTTGTTTCCTCACCCGGCATGAGCGCACTTGTTGCAAAAGAAGGCGAATCAATGGAAACCATGTTTAGAGTGACAGAGGGTCAAATTAAAATGGCGTACATGCTTGCAGAAGGAAGCGAAGCTGAGGTCAGATTACCAAATGACCTCACCGTACCACTTCGAGATTACCAAGAAGGTGGTTATTTAGGTGCAGGCATCTGGCATGATCTTCAAATACGGTTTACGTCCAATCCAGCGGCAGTCACAAAAATTGAAGTAAACAGTGTGCAAACTGCAATCAAAACCTCTGAAACGAACAACAAATCCGTTCCTTCGCCGATTGAAATCGCGTGTACGAAAGGTAGCGTCGCGTTCGGAGATGTTCGTTACCGCAAGATAGACAACCAGCCTTTGCCGAGCGGTTGGTTTTCACTCTCGTATAAGGGTGACGCTATACAAACAGAAGGCGATGTGAAAGTCGTCGAGTCAGATGGTGGCGGCATTGTTGTCTCAGGTACTGGCACGGTCCATATCCCGCACAAAGATGCTTTTACGTCAATTCAGTTTGACACAAAATTGAATGGCTCTGGTAGTGGCAAAGTTACAATCGGCGATCTAGACGTCTACGTGGCAACGCAAGGAAACCACAAAACAGGCAGTACAACAACGCATCCAATCAACGCAAACCTTGTGGATCAAAACGAGTGGTGCACAATTGAAGTCAAACAATCGCTTGACACGACGGTGTTGCTAAACGGAATCCAACTGTTTGCAGGCGAAGCGCCTTCAATCAAAAATGGTGCCATTAGTATCACTCTCAGCGACGCGGAGCTCTCCATCCGCCGATTCCTCGTCAACTAAAGGGCGTGTATCATGTCGGCCATGCTTACCCAACTCTTATTTGCGGCACTCTTATTCAGTCAAACTCCTTCGTGGTCACCACTCTTTACAGGCAATACTCTAGAGGGGTGGACAATCGTTAATGGGGATGTCTCTACTTGGAGCGTAGAAGATGCAGTCCTCACCACAACGGGGAATCCAACGGGTGTTTTGCGAACGAACAGAATGTACGAAAACTTTGTTCTTGAACTCGATTGGCGACACATGGTTGAAAATGGAAACGCCGGTCTCTTTGTTTGGTCAGACCCCATTCCAGCGGTCGGCGTTCCGTTCACGCGCTCCATCGAAGTGCAAATAATGGACGGGAAAGAACTCGACTGGTACACAACGCACGGTGACATTTTTTCAATTTGGGGAGCGAAGATGACTCCCGACAGGCCGCACCCGCTCGGTGACCACGTGCAACGATGTCTTCCAAGTGAACGAAGGTCAAATCCCGCACCAGAGTGGAATCATTACATCGTGACTTGTATCGATGGCACCATCAAACTCGACGTAAATGGCAAGGTTGTTTCAGGTGGTTTTGATGTCACGCCTAGAAAGGGCTACATCTGCTTTGAAGCTGAGGGCACTCCCGCCCAGTTTAAAAATATCCGCATTAAAGAGTTTCCAAATGCGACGCCTACAATCCCTGCTGATGAGGTGGCGAAGGAAGCCATCGGCTTTGTCACGCTATTCAATGGCCTTAATCTTTCAGGATGGAACACGGATGATGAAACAACTTGGTCTGCCGGTGGTAATGTGCTGCATTGCAAACAAGAGAGTAGTGTTTTAACCACCGCAAACACTTATGATGCATACGAACTCCTGTTCGATTACAAGTGCAACGCTGAATCGAGCACTGTGTACGTCATCATCGATGGGAAGAAAACCGAATTACCAAAGGGCGAAACGGGCAAATGGACTCGCTTCACTATCCAAGGTGAAGGCGATTCGATTGGCATTGGTGGCTCAGATGCAAGTTTTACGAACCTCTTTTCCCGACCAATCACTTTTCCTTCTGCAAAGTGACAGTCACTTTGCAGAACAAAAATATATACGTCTCTGAGACGCATTAATTTGAAAAGATTCCTGGGCGAATAGATTGTCTGCTTTGCAGACATGTCGAATCAACCTGAGATAACCGTCAACGCCGCAAAACCGCTTTCTCTCGCTGAAGAAAACGCGATTCTTCGATCGCAATTGCGCAAAGAACAAGAAGCGCGCATGGATGCTGAAACCGAACTACTCATGGTCGATTTGGCACAAGAAAACGGCGACCCACCACCATCGCGAATGGCGATGATTGCAGGCCTCGCCAAACTTGCTGAGTCAAGAGACGATGACACTGGCACACACCTCTCAAGAATCAGGCAGTATACCTCCATCATTGCGCATGCATATGCAACCCAGAATCCAACTATATTGCCGCTTGGCGAAGTTGCCATCATTAGCGCCGCTTCTGTGTTACATGACATTGGTAAGGTCGGCATCACTGACGATGTCCTGCTTCACCCTAGCACCTTCAACGAGGCACAGTACACCTCGATGAAAAAGCACACCACCATCGGCGGGGACATCCTTCTCGCTCTCTCTGAGGAACTAGGTAGCGACCCATGGATTGATACATCTATCCAAATTGCGCTGAGCCACCACGAGCGGTGGGACGGGAAAGGCTACCCATTTGGATTAGCTGGTGAAGGTATCAATCTTCCGGCTCGAATTGTTGCTGTCGCAGACGTCTATGATGCGCTGACTTCGGCACGGGTCTACAAACCAGCAATGACGCACGAACGAGCAATCGAAATCATAAAGAAAGATGCTGGCACCCATTTTGACCCAATGATTGTCGAAGCATTACTCAGCGTAGAGAGAGAAATTCTGTGTGCTAAAAAACACCTCAGTCGTTAGACTGGTTTTTCGCATCTGCAAAGCATAATAAGCACCAACCGATAAGAAAGGCAAGCCATAAACCATTCGTGATGAGTACTGTAAGCATGCTGGGAATTATACACAATCCATCGCACATTGCGAATATCGGAGTATGATTCGTATATGGCAGAACGAACGACACTCCGAAAAATAGATGGGCACTGGAGCTGGGTCATCCCTGTGCTGTTGGTTATCTCGCTGGTTGCTAACATTCTTGGCCTCGTCCTTCCATTCCTCGAAATTGACGAGGCATTTCACGACAAGGTCATTTACAGCTTGCCGCACTCAGTCGAGCTCATGTGGCAACACAAACTCTACTTCATTTCACTCTTGATTCTTGGGTTCTCCATTATCTTCCCATTCGTGAAACTCTTTTCACTGATTGCGGTTTGGTTTCTGCCATGGCAGTCAAAAAACAGAGAACGGTACTTGCACGTTATCGAACTCTTGGGCAAATGGTCGTACATGGACATTTTCGTCGTCATATTGCTGCTCTCCCTCACGAGCGACCAGTCCAATATCGCCTCAACCGTGCACCTCGGCGTCTACTTTTTTATTTGCGCCAATAACAAAAACAAGGTGACATCAGAAATCATCATGACACTCGCAAGAAAACAATGCGAAGCCGAACTGCCTCCAAAAGAATATTCAGCAAAAAGAAAACGGATGCTGTTCGACAATATCTACCTTGGATGGATCGTGCCCGTCCTCGTGTTCGCGTCCGCCATCGCACTTATTGAATCTTTACACGCCACCTTTTTACGAATCAGCCAGCTCTTTCTTGTTTCGCATTCGTACTCTATCAACCAGATTGGTGTCGTCCTACAAGAAGAAAAACACTGGGTTCTGCTCATTATTTTGGTCGGCACGTTGTTCGTTGTTCCAATACTTCGGCTTGCGCTCCTTTTAGGCGCATGGGTTGTCCCTCTCCAAGAGAAAACACACGTCAAAGTAAAACAAGTTATCGACGTGTTTTCGCGCTGGTGTATGCTTGATGTGTTTGGCCTGGCACTGTTTTTGATAACGACCGAAGGCAAAGAGCTTGTCAAAACTGAAATTCAACCAGGTCTGTATGTCGTCGTTACTGCAATCGGATTGAGTTACGGGCTCGGCGTAATGGCAATCATGTTGAACAAGGCGATGATTTCAAAGGCAAATCGCTCTACTGAAGCGTCTTAAGATACGCAACAACGTCGCGAATTTCACGTTCACTTAGAAGACCCCACATCGGCGGCATCGCAGAATACTCACCAAAGCCTTCAGCTATTTGCTCATTAGGTGAAACTAAAGACTCAAGCAATTGCGCGTTCTCTAACCGAAGCCCAATGCCATCAAGTGGTGGACCCGAATCACCGCCCTTGTTTCCAATTGTATGGCAACGCAAGCATTCGCTCTGCGAGTTTTCAAACACGACTTTTCTCCCCAGCGTTGGGTTACCTCCAACAAGCAACCACTCATTTTTAATTTTGCCGTGCAACGCTTCTACATATTCCAGACGGGCTTCGTCTCGAAGTGAATCCTTGTCAATCTTAGAAAATGCCTGCGGATAATTTGCAAGCGACTTGATCGCTTCTTGGGCTTCAAACACAACTCCACTATCCACTGCTTCAAGCAACAATTGCTCAGCTGATAGGTTGTTTCGACGAAGCATAGCGTCTCGCGCTCCAGCACGAAGTTGCCAATGTGGGCTGTTCAGTGCAAACTCGTACAACGAATCATCAGTGCTTTTTTGCAAAGCGTACGCTCGAATTTGCATTGGCGTTGCTTCATTGAGCACTAGTGTTTCGCAGAGTGATTCTGGGATTTTTCTCTTGTGTTCATGTGCAAAACGAAGTACTTCCATGAACAAATCGCCAGTTGCGTTGGATAACAATTCCTTAAATGACTCCTCGATTCCTTCAATGCACACAAAAGTCCTATGACCAAGAGGAATAATTCTCCCCTCAACAATATCTCTATTGCCTTGAACCGAAGGACTCCAGTTTCGCAACGCTTGCATTGCAAGGATTCGCATTGATTCTGGCTTCGAGGTATCCGCTGCAAACTCAGCGACCCGAACGCTTTCAACACAGCCGTGCTCCATCTTGTTTGCGCTGATTGCGCGCTTCTGCCAGGGGATAGTGCGCGCAATTGGAAGCGACTTCGCAAGGGTGTCCATCGCACTCTGTGCACCTCCGAACCCCCTGTCTTGAATTCGTGCGTCATGAATTGCTCGCGCCGCTTCATTTTCAACTTGATCATCTGGATCCTCTAGAAAATCCGCAACAAAATGCGACTCCATTCTTCGAAGCACAAGCACTGCAGCAAGCCGAACCGCTTGGCTTGGATGTGCTTGCAAGTTTGCCATCGTTGCTTGATGTTGCGTTTTTGCAAGTGCCACGACCCCGGCGTGACGAAGATACACATCTTCATTATTATTTCGCTCTAGCATTTCGATGATGGCGTCCTTCGCATTTCCAAGATACCCCGTTGCCATCGTTGCGAAATAGGAAACACGCGCATTCGGGTCATCAATCAAAGCAACAATTTTTGAAAACGCTTTTGTGTAATGCGCTTCTCCTAAGATTTTGCACGCTTGCACGCGAATTTCAGGGTCTTCGTCATCGAGCAGTGGAAGGATCGAATGCATTTGCGTTTGCGATGAGTTGCGGTGTATCATCGCAAGCCCCCACATGGCATGGATTCGAGCGAGTTGGTTGTTCGAGTGCAACTCTACAACCAGCTCATTCGCAGCCTTTCGCTTTGCTAATTCGTACTGCGCACGAATGCGTACGCGCCTGTCAACGTGTGACAACATTGCAACCAATGCTTCTGTTGACTGCTTTTCAAACCCGCTTCGAAAAATAGCTGACACATCCCCTTCAGTAACATGCGCTGCATCCCAAACCGAATACAACCGCCCCTCGTTGTTGCCCGTCCAGCCTTCTCCCCAGTCGCTAATGACCATCTTGCCGTCGTATCCAAAGTCAACATCTGTGCACAAAACCTTTTCTGCAAAAGGATGCAAGTCCACCATTTTAAAGTGCGCACCGTCTGGCTCAACTGCAAAAGAAAGGACATTGGAATACTCCGCACCTCCGCGAAAGTCGCAGAGAAAAAAGTGATCGTTGTATCGCTCTGAAAACCCAGCGCCCGGATACGCAACGAATCCAGAAGGTCCCGAACCAATGATGTCAATTGCGGGAAGTATCCAAGCAGGCCTGTCTTTTGCGTGTGGGTCCCAACCGTTTTCTGTTACCCAAGGTCCCCGTTCGTTTGCGCCCTCAAGCGTTTGGTATTCCATACGCCAACCAGTTTCTCCACCTTCAACGCAATAGACCAATCTTGCCTTATCCGCAGCGTCCGAATTATTGTCGCCTGTAAACAAGTTCCCATACTTGTCAAAAGCAAGTTCTTGTGGGTTTCGCAAACCGTGGTGAAAGACTTCAAGGTCAATTCCGTCGATTTCACTGCGAAACACTGCGCCTTCTCCAGGGCTGTGCAACTCTGTTCCATTAGCAAGTTCAATATGGTACCCACGGTCTCCAATTGACCAATACAGGCGACCATCTAAGCCAAGGGCAAGCCCGTGCATATCATGACCACGCAACGCAGTCCTCACGCCAAATCCCTCACCGAACATAGAAGTTTTTTCGCCATTGCCATCTAACTTCCAAACATGCGGGATGCATGTGTAATACACCGTGTCGCCTAGTGCTAAAACGCCAGCTCCAGTCCCATCAAGTGGTTCGTTAAAGCCATCGGCGAAAATTGTTGCCGTTTCGTAGACACCATCACCGTCTTTGTCTTCAAGTTTTCTAATTCGATCTTCAAAATCAGAATAGTAGTCCATCCCGTTTTTACGATACCCAGCGAAATGTTCGTACATTCGTAAGCGACTCTCGACCGATTGCAAATGTAAATCCCAATCGAGCCAAAACGAACTCGAGCGATTATCTTCTACACCTTGTTCTTGTCGAAAAGATTCCGCAACAAGAATGTTACCCTCGTCATCAAAACAAAACGCAACTGGATCCATAATTTGTGGCTCAGTTGCAACAAGTTGTTTTGTAAAACCTTCTGGTACTTGGAGAAGTTCAAATGCCGAGTCGGGCGAACTTGCAAGAAAAAAGAATACGAGTGGAATTACACCCATGACAATCCTTCAGGTAGCGTATTAAAGTTTTCGCAACCCTCTTCGGTAACGAGCACCATATCTTCCACTCGAATGCCTCCAAGGGCGTGGCTGTACAGTCCTGGCTCTATCGTGACGACATCTCCAGCAAGTAATGTTGCGCCATTTCGGTCAAGCAGTGGTGGTTCATGCACATCAAGACCGATTCCATGCCCCGTGCCGTGTGGCATAGAACAAAAAGTCGCGTCGTCTGTTTCTGTTGGGAGACCCTCAACGTATCCATGATCGAGTAACACGCCGACAGTTGCAAGATGCACTTCTTCACCAGTAACACCTGCTTTAGTTACATTGGTTCCTGCTCGTTTTGCAGCGACAACTGCATCGTGCATTTTTTGTATTTCTTCTGGAATTTTTCCGTGGACAACTGTGCGCGTGCAGTCGCCGTTGTACTTCGAATTTTTATCAAGCGGGAAAATATCAATAATGATTGGTTGCCCTGTACGAAGTGGCCCACTGCCAAGTACCTGACGATCACCGCCGTCGATTCCGCCTGCAACAATGCAAGGAGGATTAAAAAAGTTTCGCGCAAGCAAAAAAGTGTCGATCATCGTGCGAAGGCGTTCGCTCGTGAGGATCTCATTTTCGACATGTAGAATGCCTTCTTCATCTGCTTGAGCGTGCGCAACCGTTTCACACGCCATGCGCATGACTTCCTCGGTCATTTTTTGCGCTTGCTTCAAGTGTGCAATTTCTTCTGCGTCTTTTACGCGTCGGTCAGTGACGCCCATCTCATTATCAAGTTCAACAGCAATTCCAGCCGCTTGGATTTCATCAACATAAATCAGTGGCAACGTTCGGTCACCAATGACGTTCGTTATTCCATTTCGGCGAAGGCACTCGGCAGTTGATTGCGCGGCCGCAGTTTCCCGATCGCCCGAGAGCCCACTTCCCGGCGTGAAGTCTGAGTAGCCATACACACGATCAGCACGGGCATGTTTTTTCGCTCGGTCCATTTCAATTTCTCGAAGAATGAGCGAACGCGTTCCGTCTGGCAAGTCAATTGCGATCATTGCATCGTGCACCATGAAACGCACTGCGCGAAAGAGCGATTTATTTGTTGATGGATTCCCCGCCATTACTCGCGCTGTTTTTGTTGTCATTTGTGTAGTTTAATGCAAACGCGTCTGATGCTCGCTAGATTCAAGAAATCTAGTGACAGTCACCTTGCGCTCGCAAGCTCGCTAGATTCAAGAAATCTAGTGACAGTCACCTTGCGCTCGCAAGCTCGATAGATTCAAGAAATCTAGTGACAGTCACCTTGCGCTCGCAAGCTCGATAGATTCAAGAAATCTAGTGACAGTCACCTTGCGCTCGCAAGCTCGCTAGATTCAAGAAATCTAGTGACAGTCACCTTGCGCTCGCAAGCTCGATAGATTCAAGAAATCTAGTGACAGTCACCTTGCGCTCGCAAGCTCGCTAGATTCA